>JBGYQR010000049.1:0-3897 GCA_041839075.1 Porphyromonas sp. | reverse complement strand
TATATATTTTTGTAACAAGACAAAAGATGCGACTACGATTATGAAACAGACCCATCGAGAGCTGAGGCTCCACTACCAAAGTGTGCCGACACAGGAGCTAGCCCCAGACGACAAGGCGCTGGTAGAGGCTGCCCTCGAAGTCGCCCAAAAGGCGTACGCACCATATAGCCACTTCCATGTAGGGGCAGCCCTACGCCTGGAGGGGGGCACCATCGTCACTGGGAGCAACCAGGAGAATGCCGCCTACCCCTCGGGCACCTGCGCCGAGCGCACAGCCCTCTTCTATGCCGGAGCCCAGTACCCCAACGACGCCCCTCTGACCCTAGCCATCGTGGCCATCAACCAGGAGGGGCGTGTGCCACATATCAGCCCCTGCGGAGCTTGTAGGCAAGTTATCCTAGAGACCGCCACCCGCTACAACCGCCCCTACCGCGTCATCCTCTCGGGCAGAGACGAGAGCATTATCCTAGACGACTGCCGAGCCCTCCTGCCCTGGGGCTTCGATGGGTCGGAGCTTTAGCCTAAGCCACGCGCATGCCTATGCCCCACAAACGCCCCATGCCCTACATCGAGCGCGACGAGAGCTGGATGTACTTCAACCGCCGTCTGATGCTGGAGGCCAGACGTACTGACCTCCCTCTGTACGAGCGCCTCAACTTCCTCGGCATATACTCGAGCAACCTGGACGAATTTATGCGAGTGCGCGTAGCCACTCTGCGCAGGCTCGCCGAGTACAGCCACGACATATCGCCCGAGGAGCGCACCCGCTCGAGGCTAACCCTACTGCGCATCGCTCGCCTCAACGCCGAGTACACGGCCGAGTACGAGGAGACGCTCGCCCTCTTGTTTGAAGCCCTCGGAGAGGCTGGTATCCATATCGTTGGCGAGCAGGAGCTTACCCCCCGACAGGCCGAGGAGGCACTCCGCTATTATATGGAGCGCATCAGCAGTACGGTCAATCCCATCTTCGTGTGTAGCTCGTCCTTCGTGCCCGAGCGTCACCTCAAAGAGGCCCTCTACCTCATCGTCAGCCTCAGACCCAACCTGGTGCTCAAGCCCGAGGGGGCCCCAGATCTAGCCATCATCGAGATACCCGTCAAGGAGTGCGGCCGCTTCGTGCGCCTCTCGGACGAGGATGGGCATAGCTACGTCATGCTCATCGACGACGTCATTCGCTCGAGCATGCCGTATATATTTGCGGGGTTGCCGTACACGGAGTTTGAGGCCTATTCGTTCAAATTCACCAAAGACTCGGAGATGGACATTGACACCGACCTACGCAATAGCGTTATCGAAAAAGTCTCCCTAGGTATCAAGCGACGCAAGCGCGGACTACCCGTGCGCCTGGTCTACGACGCCTCCATGCCCGAGCATATCCTCGGCAAGCTCCAGGAGCTCGGCGATATGCACGAGGGCGATATACGTATCGGCTCGGGACGCTACCACGATATGAGCGACTTGATGAAGTTTCCCCATTGTGGACGAGGCGGGCTACACTACCCCGTGTGGGCGCCACGCTCGGCTGGCGAAGACGACTACTCGACCAGTATCCTGGAGCGTATCATGCAGCGGGATGTCGGGATACATTTCCCCTATGAGAGCTTCGAGCAGTTCCTGCGTGTCTTGCGCGAGGCAGCCATCAGTCCCTCGGTACGTGAGATACGTATCTCGCTCTACCGCGTGGCGCAAAACAGCAAGGTCGTCAAGGCTCTAATGGCTGCTGCGCAAAACGGCAAGCGCGTTACGGCGGTGGTGGAGCTACTGGCGCGCTTTGACGAGCAGAGCAATATCAACTGGAGCAAGAAGCTCCAGGACGCTGGCGTCAATGTGGTCTTTGGGCACGAGCAGCTCAAGATTCATTCTAAGCTCGTACATATCTCCACAACCAAGGGCGACATCGCCTGTATCTCAACGGGCAATATGCACGAGGGCAATGCCCGTATGTACACCGACTATATGTTGCTGACGGCCAATAAGGTCATCGCCGCCGACGTGCTGAAGGTATTCGACTTCATCGAGCGCCCTTTCCTCGCTGTGCGCTTTAGGGCTCTGCTGGTAGCGCCCAACGATATGCGGCGCAAGCTCGTCTACCTCATACAACGTGAGATACGCAACGCCCAGCGGGGTCTGCCTGCCTATATCAAGCTCAAGCTCAACCACATCGTCGATGAGGCCATGGTGCGTAAGCTCTACGAAGCCTCAGAGGCGGGCGTAGAGGTTAGGCTCTGCTGTCGAGGCAATTGCTCGGTAGTTCCTGGGGTAGAGGGCTTTAGTTCGCGCATCTATATCAATGGCATCATAGACCGCTACCTCGAGCACTCGCGCCTATACATCTTTTGCAATGCCGGAGCCCCCGAGTACTACCTGGGCTCGACAGACTGGATGCCCCGCAACCTCGACAAGCGCATCGAAGTGATGACGCCCATCTACGACCCAGCTATACAGCGCGAGCTTGAGGCAATTGTCGATTATGGCCTAGCCGACACCGCTCAGGGCTATTATGTCAATGAGCACGAGGGACGCCCCAGGCGTGCCGACCTACGTCCGCACGAGCGCTTCCGCTCGCAAGAGGCACTATACAAGTATTACCAACACTCAGCCCCCCATCCCTCTCATGAGTAAGCCCCACTATGCCGGTATAGACATCGGCTCCAATGCCGTACGTCTATTGATCAAGTGCGAAAACAACCAGGACGCCAGCGAACTACTCAGCAAGGTGCAGCTCCTGCGCGTCCCCATACGGCTGGGCGAAGACGCCTTCGTCAAGGGGCGTATAGGTAAGAAAAAGAGCAAGCAGCTCCTGGGGCTGATGAAGGCCTTCCGAGAGCTCATGGAGATATACGAAGTCGTCAGCTACCGAGCCTGCGCCACGAGCGCCATGCGCGACGCTAGCAATGGGCGAGAGCTCGTAGAGGTTATCAAAGACAAGACGGGCATAGCCATCGAGATCATCGACGGGCGGGAGGAGGCCGAGCTCATCTCGAGCGACCTCATCGGCGCCAAGGAGGTGGCCGATACGGACATCTTCCTCTATGTCGATGTGGGCGGTGGTAGCACCGAGCTCAACCTCGTCGAGGGGCGACGGCTGGTGCAGTCGCGCTCGTTTGACATCGGCACGATACGTCAGCTCAGCGGGCGCGTGGCCGATAGCGAATGGGCCCTCTTTGAGCGCTACCTCAGAGAGGTCAAACAGCAGTACGAGCACGTCCAGATCGTTGGCTCGGGGGGCAACATCAACAAGCTCCTGCGCCTGGGAGCGCCCGCCGAGCGAGAGAAGATCAACATCCTCCCCCTCTCGAGCCTCCAGGAGGTCTACAACACGCTGAGCCTCTACTCGAGCGAGGAGCGTATGATACGCTTTAGCCTCAAGCCCGACCGTGCCGACGTCATCATGCCCGCCGCGGAGATTTTCCTCTTGGTGGGCGACGTCCTAGAGGCCAGCGGTATCATCGTCCCCACCAAGGGGCTCAGCGACGGTATCATCGAGTCGGTCTACCGCCGTCTCCAAGGCGGAGCACGCCCCCAAAGCATTCACAACAAAAACGAAGACAAACAAGACAGCGAACTATGAGTTTCCTCAAAGCGATGCAACGTCGCTACACCACCAAGGTCTACGACCCCTCTGCCTCCCCCATCAGTGAGGAGCAGATAGGCGAACTGATGGAGGCGCTTCGCCTCTCGCCCAGCTCGATCAACTCTCAGCCCTGGGGCATTCGCCTCATCAGCGACCAGGCCACCCGCGAGCGCCTGGCCGAGCACTCCCGCTTCAATGCCGACAAGGTGCGCCAGGCCAGCCACCTGGTCGTGCTATGCGTCTACAAGGACGGGGCGACGTTTGCCCGTGAGCGCCTGGGGGATATGCCGGAGTATGCCGCCGATTATTTCCGCGCCAATATC
>JBGYQR010000048.1:0-4485 GCA_041839075.1 Porphyromonas sp. | reverse complement strand
TGCCAATTCTACCTCCGAGAGCGACGAAGCCAAGGGCGTAAAGAGTCTACAATATCATCAAACGAAAGGGCCTGCAAACGAGGCTTATACACAAATATACACTTCTTTTGCGCCTTGCCCATTGGGGGAGACGACAGGCGAAGCTACCGCCTAGTCTCGGGCTGGGCTCTGAGGTGCCCACCCAGGACAACCGCCCGCATCGCTGAGCCTAGATCGCCTCTAGGCCGCCGATGTCTGAGGGACGCGCCTAAGGGTAGGCTCGAGCACAAAGGCCATCGGCGAGAAGGAGCGCGCTGGCTCGCCATCCATCAGCAGCTCCTGCACCACGACATAGCAGGTGAAGAGCTTGGTTACCCCACCATAGGCTGCCTCACCCGTGGAGAGGATCTTGGCCGTGAAGGTATGGAGCCGTTCGCCCAGGGTAATCTCAAAGGTAAACTCCCTAGGCTCTATCCCCATGATGATATTGCTTCGCCACAGCCCCGCCTTGTAGCGGAGCGCCAAAGGCTCGATCTTGAGGCTCTCGCGGATAGCGGCGTGCTCGCTGTCGGGGAATACCGACATGGCCAGGTACTCGGCAGGGAAGCGCTCGAAGACAATCGCCTCGCGGGTTACCTCGGCCACAACCGAGGTCTGCCGGTCGGACGAGATGGTCATCAGTCCCTCGTAGGTGCCTACGAGGTCTTCGATCGTGGGAGGAGTGGTGAGGGGCTGATCCTCGACCTTGCTACAAGCTCCGAGGAAGGGGAGCGCCAGGAGGACTACAAGTAGTCGATTGATTAGTCGCTGTGTCATCGTCGTGAGATAATGCTATCTGCTTGTTTATAATTACTTTGCTACCGAGAGAGGCTTCTCGTCTCGCCCCTCGTATTAGGATAAATGCACCCCCCGGCGCAATCTTGCACCAACCTAAGACGAGCTCCACCCTACCCCCCGCCCCCAGGGCGTCACGAGGGCTCTAGGGGCGAGGGCTGGGAGGCGACGCCCCACGAGGAGCGAGGGAGCGAGACCTTAGGCCGCAGGGAGCGAGGGGGCTGGCTCGACCGCCTGCTTGGAGATCACTTTGCGCAGGACGAAGACCCTACTAGACGAGTCCATAGGCGGAGTGCCCAGATAGGTAATCCACACCGATATGACATAGCGATAGCCTGGCTCGTAGTCGAAGCCAGCAATCAAGTGCTTGGGGATATAGGTCGGATCGGCATCGGGCGTAGAGGCAGGCCTTACCAGCAGGCACTCGACGAGGTCAGACAAGAACCCGGGGGCAAACCTTATCTCGGTCTGCGGGCCCACGATCCAGTGCTCCTCGACGGTATAGTCTCCAGGAGTTTTTTCCTCGCACGAGGGGAGGGCGCCAAGGGTCAGGGCGGCGAAGACGCTCAGTATCAACCAGCGAGCGGAGAGGGGGCGAGCGCCTAGGCGCGAACGGACTTTTTTCATCATGACGATACTACTTGGTTGGTCTATCTGCCCCAGGGGGACGGGCGTCGCCTCAGCTTTGGGCTCTTGGGTTGGGCGGGGCAGGGCGAGGGGGAGCTCGCCCTGGGCACACGACAAGAGGGGCTTAGCCGTGGGGCTTTACTAGGTAAATGCTCTTGTGCGCCATATCCTTGCGTGGCGCTCTACCGGGGGGCGCTCCCATCTCTCCTCGCCCTCTAGAGAAGCCCCCTAGAGGGGACTAAACACGACCTCTCCAGGGCTCTAAGTTAGAGCGTCTCAGGGCTCTAAGTTAGAGCGCTCGGGAGGTCTATCCGAGCGGCCACTCGGGGGGCAGTTTCTCCCCAGCAGTAGACCAAACGCTACCCTGGCGAAGGGGGAGGGTACGCCACAAGAGCCAGGCACACCACTAAGCGACCAGGCGCCAAACGCGCAGATAATAAATAACCAACGCACAGGTGCAAAACTTTCGTGTATATACCCCCAGATTTGCGAGACAAAAAAAAACCTTGTACCTTAGCGCTCGAAACCTAGGGAGGTACCCCCTAGCCCCCGAGCGGGAGACAATCATTATTCATTCATACATACACCTATGAGCATGCGTTTATTTTACCCTAACTTGCGGTTCCTCACCCGAGGTGCCCTCTGCCTTGCGGTCATCCTCATCGTAGCGACGACTGCCACTGCCCAAGACGAGCACCCTGGCGCCTGGGTCGCCTTTGACCTAGACCTAGGCACGGCTCTAAGGAAGTCGCCCTATCGCGACATCAAAGAGACAGACCCCTTGGCGAGTAGCCTAGCCATAACGGCGGGTATGCCCCTGGGGAAGCTACCAGCCCTACACCTGGGGCTAGGCTTCAACGTCACAGGCTATGGCCACCCCGATGGACTTCGCTTCTATGGGATGCACCTGGACGCCAAGTACAAGCCCTTCTACACCCACCGAGGCTATCTCATCCGCCACCTCCAGCTGTCGGCGAGAGCCAACCTGCCCCTCTCGACCTCAGAGCGTACGTTCAACAATATCGACTACACGACCTACGCCCACATGACGCTGGCTCTAGGCTGGGAGCTACCGAGGCTCATCGGATCATTTGGGCTAGCCCCCGCCATCGGGGTCTCGGCCGTCTCCTTTGGATACAGCCCCCAGGATAGCTCTGGCAATACCTCCTGGGCGAAACGCTCTGGGGTACAGACGACGGCCTTCTTGCGACTAGGGATCATCTTCACCAAACCCTCGAGGTAGGGGGCGCGACATACCAATCGATATACGCTATGATAGCATCCTTTTGTCGGCGCTATGCCAGCACCATCATACGGCTAGGCCTAGTCCTCACGACCGCCCTAGTCTGCACTGGCCAGATCGAGGCTCAGCACCGCAAGGGGCTTTGGCTCGAGTTTAGCGGAGACGTCGGCACTACGCTTGACGCCACTCCCACCTACGTCCTGGACAAAGACAATAGCCACTACGCCGCCCTGGGGCTAACCCTCGGGGTACACCTGCCTGGCCTTAGTGGCCTCCAACTCGGCATCGGGGGACACAGCGTGGGACATGGCAACCCCAGTAGCCTCACCTTTGCGGGTCTACACCTCGAGGCCAAGTACAATCCGCTGACCGCTCTTAGGGGGCTCCAGCTAGGGCTTAGGGTGGGCAAGCCTCTCGCCAAAGGCACGCGCGCCCTGGGCTTCGAGCACTTCGACCCCAGGCTATATGGTACGCTGAGTGTGGGCTGGGAGTTTGACAACCTCTTTGGGTTCGTGGGTCTTGCCCCTGCCATCGGTGTCTCGCACGCCCGCTTCGACTACCAAGGCGCCTCTGGCTCGATGGGGGGCACAACCTCCGCCTCTCCAATGGTGTCGTCGGGACAGACCACAGTCTTCCTCCGCCTAGGCATCCGCCTCAACTAGCCGAAAGGGGGCAGGCCTCCTAGACATAAGGAGACAGCTCCCTGGAGTCAATCTCCCCTCCTCTCGTCCTAGAGGAGGGGAGATTTGCGTACCTTTGCACCCATAGACAACACAGAGACGAGACATTAGACAAGACAATGCAAAATAATATGCTGGCACAGGTGGGGGAGTATTCCCTGCTGATGCGCCAAACATTTACTATACCGGGGCGGTGGCGTATGTTTTACCGCAACCTCATCCGCGAGATATACCAGCTGGGGGTCGATTCGCTTGGGATCGTCTTCATCATCTCGTTTTTCATCGGAGCGGTGATCACCATCCAGCTATCGATCAATATCCAAAGCCCACTCATCCCCAAGTTTACCATCGGCTACTCGGCTAGAGAGATCATCCTCTTGGAGTTTTCGTCCACGGTGATGTGCCTCATCCTAGCGGGCAAGGTGGGCTCGAGCATCGCCTCGGAGCTCGGGACGATGCGCGTTACCGAGCAGATAGACGCCATGGAGATCATGGGGGTCAATTCGGCCAACTTCCTGATCCTCCCTAAGATCGTAGGCTTTATGCTCTTTGTGCCCGTGCTGTCGACATTCTCAATGATCACGGGCATCGGCGGTGGCTACCTGGCCACGTTCATCATCAACGACCTCCCCACCGAAGACTATATCTATGGACTGCAGCTGATGTTTAACCCCGCTTTCATCGGGCACTCCATCGTCAAGAGCGTAGTCTACGCCTTCATCATCGCCTCGGTAGCTGCCTACCACGGCTATTGCGTCAAGGGAGGCGCCCTGCAAGTCGGCACGGCTAGCACCAACGCCGTAGTGCGTAGTAGTGTACTCGTCCTATTCTTTGACATGGTCCTCACCGACCTAATGCTCACCTAACGACAACCGAGAGACGCCAACGCTTATGATAGAGGTAAAGGGACTATACAAAGACTTCGACGGCAAGGAGGTACTCAAGGGTATCGATGCCCAGTTCGAAGCAGGCAAGACCAACCTGGTCATCGGTCGCTCGGGGGCAGGCAAGTCGGTACTGGTCAAGTGTATGATCGGGCTGATCACACCCAGCCATGGCGAGGTGCTCTACGACGGGCGCAACATCGCCACGATGAGCAAGCGCGAGCTCCTGTGGCTTAGG
>JBGYQR010000047.1:0-5821 GCA_041839075.1 Porphyromonas sp. | reverse complement strand
CTATTGCGGTGTGTGAGCATCTTGACGTCGCGAAAGGCTAGCAGGGGAGAGAACCTCAGTGTCGTCTGGCTATGCGCCTCCAGGAGCGTGTACTTGTATATAATCCTATGCTCGTAGTGACAGAGGAATATCTCACGCCTGAGCACAACCCCACCTACCCGATAGGTGGTCTCGCTGGCGAGGTCTACGTTGTACTCGCGGATGTACTTATGCCCCTTGGGGCTAAAGACCTCTCCGCGATAGTGGTGTAGCCCCAGGTTAAAGGGGGCGTCGTGCTGAATGACGGAGACGTCAAGGCTGGAGAGTAGGACGTGGTTGTTGCTGCTGAGCTCGGGTAGGGGAACTACCAGGGCGCCGTGGTACTTGCGGGTGTTGCAGTCCACGATGCTGGAGCAACAATAGGCCCCCATTCTGTTGGTGCGGATGTATTCTCTTTGTAGAGATTCATCGAGGTTGGCCATAAGGCGTCTATCAAACTTGAGATAGCTCATACACCTATATTGTATTTAGTCTGTCGTGATGATGCGGGCCTGGCATCCTCGCCCTAGAGGAAGGGTAGGGGAGCAAGCACACCGCTAAGATAAGCATAATATCGCCACACTTCAAGCCCCCCGAGAGGATGTCACCTCTCTCCCTTAGTGAGCCCTGGCTATCTCGCTGGTAGAGCGCCTCTAGCGCCTGCTCTCTAGGGGCTGGCTCCTACTCTAATGGCGGACTATCTAGCGACCTCTAGGGTGGCGATGAGGCGATCGGCCAGGTCTGAGGGCGAGCGTCGGTAGAGTAGTAGGGTATAGTCGTTGGAGGTCTCTCGGTGGCTCCCCTCGATGGCGTAGGGTGTCTCGAGCTCGGGGCTATCGCTTTGCCACAGGTAGAGCCACTCGTGGTAGCCCATCTTCAAGGGCAGTGTGCAGACATAGCCCGCGTGGGCGCTATCGTAGTGCATCGTCTTTTGCTCCTGGGATAGGTAGCGCGTGGCCGAGCCCGATAGCACTACTCGCCCTCCGGCCTTGTAGGGCATCGAGAGCACGAAGGTTACAAGGGCATAATCGGCTTCGGTCTCTGGGGCTCGCCCCCGCTGGCTCGCCACTAGCGAGCGCCCGTTGTGGTCTCGCTCGTACTGATAGGGGAGGTGGGCTCTTGGCTCGCTGGGGGGCGCTTGCAGTTCGATGAGCCCCCCTCTAATAGCTGAGCCCTCGACGCCCTGCCCCATGTCGTACTCTCCGGTGTATTCGATACGGCGGTATTCGTTGCCCCCCTCTAGGCTAATGCCGTCTAGCCCATTGTAGTATGCCTTATCTCCCAAGGACGACGAGGGGTTGCGGTAGATATGGCTCAGCGTGCCGTTTTGCACCACCACAAGGGTAAGCTCTGCCTCGGCTCTCGTGCCTAGGGGGAGCTGGCTGGCCGAGACCTCCATCTGCTGATGTGTCTCAGCCTCTCCCCTTAGGGCTAGAGGTGCCCACGAGGCCGATAGCCTAGCGGTCTCTTCGCTGACCAGTAGGGGGGTGCTGACCAGGATACTATCGGGGTCGGAGGCAGGCATTATCTCTAGGATATAGTATCCCGAGGCTTTGAGCTGGGTGTGCGCGTTGGGTAGGCTGAGGGTGTAGTGCTGGTAGGGTATCCTCGTCCCCAGGCTCGCCGTAGGGGGCTCTAGGTCGCCCCACTCAAAGCCCGAGACGTATTCGATAGCCTGGAGCTTGGAGGGTGAGCCGTCGGCATTGCAGTGCCTGAGGCGATAGGCGAGCTCGGGAGCCTCCTCCCCCAGGAGGTCGAGCGATACGACTACCTGCTCCTCTCTCCCTAGGTGCAGTCTAGGCAGGGGCATCGTCTCGCCCTCTTGTCCAGGTCTTGTTACCCTCACCTCGACCATCCCGACCTGTCCCAAGTAGCGACGCTCGCCCTCTGCCCTCAGCGTGAGGGAGAGCGCGAGCGTCAGCATCAGTAGGCTGGCTAGTTGCCTTAGCGTAGGTAGGCTTGCATCTTGCATAGATACTTCCCGATGATGTCAAACTCGAGGTTTACCATCGTGCCCGCCTCTATCTGGCAAAAGTTGGTGTTGTCGTGGGTGTAGGGAATGATGGCGACCTCAAAGCTATTGAGCGTCGAGTTCACAACCGTGAGGCTGACGCCATTGACGGTTACAGACCCCTTCTCCACGGTTACATATCCCTTGGCGGCCATCTCGGGCGTGGTCTCATGCTCGAAGTGGTAGTACCAGCTACCGCCTGCCTCGCGCACGCTCGTGCAGACTGCCGTTTGGTCCACATGCCCTTGTACGATATGCCCATCGAGGCGACCGCCTAGTACCATGCTACGCTCTAGATTGACTAGGTCTCCGATCTTGAGCAGGCCTAGGTTGCTACGCTCTAGGGTCTCCTTGATGGCCGTTACCGTATAGGTCTCGCCCTCGAGGCGTACGACCGTAAGGCACACGCCGTTGTGAGCAATGCTCTGGTCGATAGACAGCTCGCTGACGAACGAGCAGGTCATCGTGATATGGAGATTCTCTCCCTCTGTCTCGAGGGCGACCACTCGGGCATACTCTTCTACAATTCCGCTAAACATAGTGTTGTCTTGTTGTGTGGGTGAATATGTGCTTGTGCATCAATAGCTTTTTAGGATAGTCCTAAGACGAGCATCACGCTCGGCAAGGGGAGGGTAGCCTCCGTGCATGGCCTTGTCCCAGGTGCCATAGTTGGGATTGGGCAGGACGATGAAGCGCCGTCCAAACTCCGCCTGCATATCCCAAAGGGCTTCGTCTCGCTTGCGCTCGTCGGCCGCGTCAAAGAGGTGGTCAAAGTCGCCTAGGTTGTCTCCTAGTAGGAGCACGATCTCGTGCCCCATGGCTACCTGGGCGCGACGTTCGGTCTTGTCGCTTGTGGTGGTGCGCAGTAGTAGGTACTCGTCCTGGGCGTAGGGGAAGTTGTGCTTGCGGAGGTTTGCCAGTGTCCCTTGTCTATTAGCCTCGAAGCGGTTGCTGATGTAGTAAACCTTGACGCCACGCTCTGCTGCATAGGCGAAGAAGGCTTGCGCCCCCGCCATCACCTCTGCCTCGGCACGTGCGCACCACTCGTTCCAGGCCTCGTCGGTATAGTCTTCGCCTTTGAGGGCTTGGTGGACGGAGTTGGGCGAGTTGTCGAGGATGGTCTCGTCGATGTCTGTGACGATAGCTAGGGGGCGACCAGGTTGATGCTGGGCGAGGGCTTCGTCTAGGCGTAGCTTGGCCAGGGCGTAGGCTTGTAGACATAGAGCCTTGTACTCGGCAGAGCGCTGTATCCAGGCTGAGGTGTATAGCTTGCCTCCGAGGGTTGGGCTGATGGCTATGGGGTTGGTGGCGCGGTCTTGCTCTGCGACTTGGCGCTTGATGGAGCAACCACCGAGAGCTAGTAAGGTCAGCCCCAGTAGTAGGGCGTATGGTCTACGTATCATTGTTGGTTGGATTATCGGGGAAAGGGCTAAGGGGGGTTATTGTTGCCGTTGATGCTTGAGGTAGCAGGAGCGGCACAGGGGACTATACTCTTTGGTCTCTCCGAGCATCACCTGCTGGTCTCCTGCCATCAGACGATAGGAGTAGCTGGCTAGCCTACCACATTCGAGGCAGATGGCATGTATCTTGTCTACGCTGTCGGCGATGGCGCATAGCTGGGGCATAGGCCCAAAGGGCTGTCGGCGAAAGTCCATATCTAGCCCTGCGATGATGACCCGCACGCCTCTGTCGGCTAGGGTCTGTACGACCTCGACGAGCCCCTGGTCAAAAAACTGGGCTTCGTCTACCCCCACCACCTGAGCGTCCCCGAGGAGCTCCAGGATATGTGCCGAAGAGGGGACGGGGGAGGAGGAGAGGCTATTGCGGTCGTGAGAGACGACGCTATGCTGGTCGTAGCGTGTGTCTATCTGCGGTTTGAAGGTGGCAATACGTTGCCCCGCTATGGTGGCGCGACGTAGGCGACGCATCAGCTCCTCTGTCTTGCCACTAAACATCGAGCCGCAGACGACCTCGATGGTGCCACGGAGTCCGTCGCCTCTGTTTTCTATATGCGAGCAGTTCATTTGTCAGTCGTTTTGTCCTCTAGCCACAAAGGTAGCATTATTCGTTCAGCCTGCTCCCTCGTGCCCTCGTCCCCTTGGGCGTCGAGCTCTAGGCTGGGCGAGCGCTCTATACCAGGCTTGCCTCTCCTTGTGGTCGCCCCCTGCGGCACTGGGGTATCGCGCCCTCTCTCCCCCTCTAAGTACAACCCCTCAGACGCTCTAGGTTAGAGCCCTCGGACGCTCTAAGTTAGAGCCCTTCGGCGCTCTAGGTTAGAGCCCTTCAGCGCTCTAGGTTAGGGGCCTAAAGGGAGGCGGTGTTAGGGCCTATAATGCTCTGCATTTCATCCCGATCTCGAGGGGCGTTGGGGTGGATAAAGAAATATGCTACCTTTGCCCTCATCAAGAGGGAAGCGCCCTCTTGGTGCTATCTTAGGGTAACTAAAACGATATGAAACCAAAACTTTACTCCTTGGGAGCCTGCATCTTGGCTCTCGGGGGCTTGGCTCCTGCCTTCCTCGGAGCAACAGCCCTCAATCTACCTCCTTCTCCCTCTGTGCAAGAGACAGACTCGGTGCGTATGCTGGATGAGTTTGTCCTAATAGGTTCGAGGCGTAGCGTATCGACGCGTGCCATCAAACTCAATGTCCCAGCCGAGTATATACCTGTATCGGTGTCGTCGGTCAAGTCTACGACCTGGGAGGCGAGAGGTATCACGCATATACAGGATGCGATCAAATTCCTTCCGGGCGCTCACATGCGCACTGTGTATGGTGCCTACCAGCGCCTCGCTGTACGTGGCTTTGATATTACTCCTATTATGATCGATGGCGTCAAGGATGAGCGCTTTGTACCACCTGGTAGCTCGGCGCCATTTCCCGACTTCGCCTCTATCGAGAGTATGGAGCTACTCAAAGGGCCAGCCTCTGTCTTGCATGGGCAGTTTGCAGCTGGAGGGATACTCAATGTCGTACGTAAGGCCCCAACCTCTAAGCGCGTACTCAATATCCGCTTGATGAATAGCTCCTACGACTACAACCAGGCTATGATCGATCTAGGTGGCCCGCTGTCGAAGCGTCTGCGCTATCGCAGTGTCTTTAATGTCGCCTCTGGAGAGGGCTTTCGCCATACTAACGACCGGCGTATGTCGGGGTACTTTGTCCTGGCCTATGATCTAGCTCCTCGGCATAAGGTGGAGCTAAGAGGCGGTTTCAATAGAGACGCCTATGGTACAGACTCGGGGCTACCTGCAGTAATGAGTGCAGAGGTGTTTCGCTCGTCAGATGGGAGCCATTATTTGAACAAGGGAGAGATGCTCCCAGGGCTCAATCGGCGCAGTAGATACAACAACTTTAGTGACCGCTACTACAACCGCGGGGTCAATCTCTCTCTGCAATACGACTTCGTCGCCTCTGGCTCGTTTAACCTACGTAACTACCTCACGCTGACACGAGACTTCATGGACTATCTCAGTACGGAGCCTCTGACCTATCCAACGAGCAAAGACGCTATCTACCCCTATTATATGCAGAGTAGTAGCGGTGCAAAGACATATATAGATCTGGATCATGTGGAGCTGAGTGGGGTCTTGAAGTTTGCCAATATCTCACGTATGCTCAACAACCAACTTGAGGCCTCTGGGGCAATCAACCTCTTGGGGCTTAGGCACAACTACCTTGTTGGCTATAACGTAGTGCTGTGGGGCAGAGACTCGTATAGCTATCCTCGAGCAGGCCGAGACAATCCGCTCGATCCCTCTAAGAGCCTCTATGGGCCAGGGCTATACTCGATT
>JBGYQR010000046.1:0-10313 GCA_041839075.1 Porphyromonas sp. | reverse complement strand
TTCCCGTCTGATGATGGATCGTATCATCTTCCTCGGTACGCAGATCAACGACTATACGGCCAACGTTATTCAGGCTCAGCTCCTCTTCCTCGATAGCTCCGACCCAGGCAAGGATATATCCATCTATATCAACTCTCCTGGGGGCTCGGTGTACGCTGGCTATGGCATCTATGATACGATGCAGTATATCAGCAGTGATGTGAGCACTATCTGTACTGGGGTGGCTGCCTCGATGGCCTCGGTGCTGCTGGTGGCTGGCACCAAGGGTAAGCGTCTGGCTCTGCCTCATTCGCGAGTGATGATACACCAGCCTCTAGGCGGAGTACAGGGGCAGGCCAGTGATATAGAGATAACGGCTCGAGAGATCCTCAAGGTCAAGAAAGAGCTCTATACGATTATCTCTGAGCATTCGGGCAAGCCTTTTGAGGATGTGGAGCGCGATAGCGATAGGGATTACTGGATGACGGCTCCCGAGGCTCTGGAGTACGGTATGATAGACCGTGTGCTCTCTAAAATGGAGAAGAAGTAAGGCGTAAGATGGCAAAGAAAACAAAGTCTACCTGCGATTTTTGTGGCAACTCGCCCGAGGCGGGGAAGCCTCTGCTCATGGTCCAAGAGATCGGGGCGCATATTTGCTCCAATTGTGCTCAGAGCTATCTAGATCTAGGCGCGTCGATCGGCCATGCCGTCAAGGCCTCCAAGACCAAGGGGGATGAGCCTCAGCCTCTGTGGAGTGCTGAGCATACGCCCAAGCCTAGAGAGATCAAGGCCTACCTAGACAAGTATGTCGTGGGACAAGAGGACGCCAAGAAATATCTCTCTGTGGCGGTCTACAACCACTACAAGCGCCTGTCTGAGGGGCGAGATGCCACAAGCGAGGTGGAGCTGGAGAAAAGCAACATCTTGCTCCTCGGCCCTACTGGTACGGGCAAGACGCTGCTTGCTAAGACGATCGCACGTCAGCTACGGGTCCCCTTTGCCGTGGTGGATGCTACTGTGCTCACGCAGGCAGGGTATGTGGGGGAGGATATAGAGAGCATCCTCACACGCCTGTTGCAAGCGGCCGATTATGACGTCGAGGCTGCACAGCGGGGTATCGTCTTCATTGACGAGATAGACAAGATTGCGCGCAAGGGCGACAACCCCTCCATCACGCGAGATGTGAGCGGAGAGGGGGTCCAGCAGGGACTGCTCAAACTCCTAGAGGGGGCTGTGGTCAATGTGCCACCTCAGGGAGGGCGCAAGCATCCCGAGCAACACATGATCCCCGTGGATACGTCTCAGATACTATTTGTCTGTGCGGGAGCCTTTGATGGTATCGAGCGCAAGATCGCCCAGCGTCTCAACAAGCGTGTCGTTGGCTATGATAGCCCCTCGCAGCGTCAGGCTCATCTGAGCGATGATGACATGCTCCGATATGTTGATGCTAGAGATCTCAAGAGCTTTGGGCTTATACCCGAGATTATTGGGCGCTTGCCTATAATCACGCATCTCAATCATCTCTCGGCCGAGACGCTCCGCATGATCCTAACCGAGCCCAAGAACGCCATCGTCAAGCAGTATCAGCACCTCTTTGCCCTCGATGGCATAGAGCTCGTCTTCACCGAAGATGCTCTGAGCTATGTCGTCGAGCGTACGATGGAGCAAAAGCTGGGGGCTCGCGGTTTGCGGTCTATTGTAGAGACCATTATGATCGATGCGATGTACAACGTCAAGGCCGAGGATGCAGGTACGACCTTGACTATTGACCGCGCCTATGCCGAGGCGCATTACGAAGCGAAGGCCCAGATATAGAATAAGGACAATCACCCCAAGGAAATATCCCCGAGACGCTATGGAAATCGCCAGTAGACAGACCCTTACGGAGGCCCTGAAGAAGTATTTTGGTTTTGATACTTTCAAGGGGCAACAGGAGGAGATTATTAGGAGTATCATGGCAGGGCAAGACACCTTTGTCCTAATGCCTACGGGTGGAGGCAAGAGCCTCTGCTATCAGCTCCCGGCTCTCTTGCTTGATGGCGTTGCGGTAGTGATCTCGCCACTCATCGCCTTGATGAAAAATCAAGTCGATGCCATACGAGGCTATTGCGCCGACGATAGGGTGGCACACTTCATCAACTCTCAGCTCTCCAAGCGGGTGCTAGAGGAGGTCAAGGAGGATGTACGCTCGGGGGTAACCAAGCTCCTGTATGTTGCGCCCGAGTCATTGACCAAGATGGACAACATTGCCTTCTTGCGAGAGGTGAGCGTCTCGTTTTATGCCGTCGATGAGGCTCATTGTATCTCGGAGTGGGGGCACGACTTCCGTCCAGAGTATAGGCGCATTAGGTCGATTGTCAGTGAGATTAACCTGCGCCCTATCATTGCGCTGACGGCTACGGCTACGCCCAAGGTGGGGCACGACATCCTCAAAAACCTCGGCATGGAGGGGGCTGTGGTGTATAGGAGTTCGTTCAATCGCGACAACCTCTACTATCAAATCAAGCCCAAGACCAGCGAGATAGACAAGGACATTATTCGCTATATCCTCTCGCAGGGGCAAAAAAGTGGGATTGTCTATTGTATGAGTCGCCACAAGGTTACTACATTTGCACAGACTTTGCAGGCCAATGGGATCAATGCTCGCCCCTACCATGCTGGGCTGGAGGCCAAGGAGCGGTCGGAAAACCAGGATGCCTTCCTAAACGAGGATGTCGATGTCATCGTGGCGACCATAGCCTTCGGGATGGGGATTGACAAACCCGATGTGCGCTACATCATCCACTATGATATGCCCAAGAGTCTCGAGGGCTACTATCAGGAGACTGGTAGGGCAGGGCGTGATGGCTTGGGGGGACAATGTATTGCCTACTATGCCCCCGAGGATATGAAGCGACTAGAGAGCCTCATGAAGGGCAAGCCTGTGTCGGATATGGAGATCGCTCATCAGCTCATCGTTGAGACGAGCGACTATGCGACCAGCCACATGTGTAGGCGTAAGTTTTTACTCAACTATTTTGGCGAGAAATATCCCAAGGACAACTGCGAGTGCTGTGATAATTGTTTGGCGAAAAAGAAACAAGTGGAAGCTCAAGAACTATTACTCAACCTACTTGAGGTCATCGACGAACTCAAGCAAAAATTTGATTCGGCTTATGTCATCCAGGTACTCTGCGGAGAAGCTACTGCAGACATCAAGTCGTTTGAACACGATGAGCTAGACTGCTTCGGCATCGGCCAGGAGCACGACGAGGCGACGTGGAATAGCGTTATCCGCCATGCGCTCATCGAAGGCTATATAGAAAAGGACGTAGAGACCTACGGGATCCTAAAGATAACAGCGGCAGGTAAGAAGTACCGCAAGAAGCCAGTGTCGTTTAAAATTACCTCCGAAGGTGAGGACGAGGGGGAAGCTGATGGCGATGTGCAGGTGGGCTCTGGCGATACCGCTGACCCTGTACTCTTTGCTATCCTCAAGGACTTGCGCAAAAAGCTCAGCAACAAGCACGCTGTGCCTCCCTACGTGATATTTCAGGATGCGTCGCTGGAGGCGATGACGACCTTCTATCCCATCACGATGGAGGAGCTGCAAAACATCCCCGGGGTAGGCGCTGGTAAGGCGCAGCGCTATGGGGCGGAGTTCCTCGCTGTGATCAAGAGGCATGTCGAGGAGAATGAGATCGATAGGCCCATCGATATGCGCATCCGCACAGTGGCCGACAAGGGCAAGATAAAGGTGAATATCATCCAGCAGATAGACCGTCGTGTGCCCCTGGACGATATTGCCATCAGCCTGGGCTTGGAGTTTGATGAGCTACTCGACAAGATCGAGTCGATCGTCTATGCGGGCATGAAGCTCAATATCTCTTACTTCATCAGTGAGATGATGGATGAGGACCATATGCTGGATATATACGAGTACTTCAAGGAGTCGGAGACAGACTCTATTGCTGAGGCTATTAGCGAACTGGGCGACGAGTACACCGAGCAGGAGGTACGCCTGGTGCGTCTGAAGTTTCTCAGTGAGATGGCCAACTAGTCCTCCCCTCGTGTTGAAGCTCTCGAGAGCACAGGACAATAATCTGCGCGAAGCAAACGATACTATAAAAGTAGCGACAACCATAGAGGTAATATGACAACGAAGAATATAATCCTACTAATCGCGGCAGGCTTCATGCTTGCCGGTAGTACGATGAGCCTAGAGGCTCAGACGCAACAGCGTCGCAACGTAGCAGACGAGGTCGTGTGGATGGTCGGAGACGAACCCATCCTGCTCTCGGATATAGAGTTTCAGAAGCTACGCATGCGTAGCGAAGGCATACGCCTGGTGGGTAACCCTGATTGCTTCATCCCCGAGCAACTGGCGGTGCAAAAGCTCTTCCTCAACCAGGCCAAGATCGACAGCATCGAGGTCAATGAGCAGCAGGTCATCCGCTACGTGGATGCCTGGATGGAGAATGCTATTGCTCAGGTAGGCTCCAAGGAAAAGCTAGAGGAGTATTTCAATAAGAAGATTAGCCAAATCCGCGAAGACGAGCGTAAGGAAGCACGCAATGGAGAGATCGTTCGCGCCATGCAGGCTAAGATTGCTCAGAATGTGCAGGTTAGCCCCAGCGAGATACGCAACTTCTTCCTGTCCTTGCCCACCGATAGCCTACCTTTCGTGCCCAAGACCGTAGAGGTACAGAAGATTTCGGTCAAGCCTAAGGTCGATCTTGCTGAGATAGACCGCATCAAGGACAAGCTACGTGGCTATGCCGAAGAGGTCAATGCTGGCACAAGAGACTTCTCTACGATAGCGCGTCTGTATAGCGAAGACAAGCGTACAGCCCTGCAAGGGGGAGAGTATGGTTTTGTAGGGCGAGCAGCTCTTGAGGCCGACTTCGCCACGGTCGTGTTCAACCTCTCTGACCCCAAGCGCGCTTCCCAGATCGTCAAGACAGAGGAGGGTTACCACATCGTCCAGCTCATCGAGAAGCGAGGCGATATGGTCAATTTTCGTCACATCCTCCTACGCCCCGAGGTCAATGAGGCAGCCCTAGTGGAGGCCACTAGCCGACTCGACTCGATACGTACTCTAGTACAGGACGAGAAACTGACGTTTGCTCAGGCAGCCGAGTTGTTTTCGCACGACAAGGACACCTACAACAACGGGGGTCTGATGACCAATCGCAGTACGGAGAGTGACTTTGAGGGTTCAGCCAATTTCCGCTACGAAGATCTCCCGCAGGATATCTCGCGCGTTGTCTATGGGCTAAAGGCAGGAGAGATTTCCAAGCCCTTTGTCATGCGCCATACCAATGGACAGGAAGAGGTCGTGATCGTCCGCCTCAAGGAGGAGCATCCCGAGCATATTGCCAATATGAATAGCGACTTCCGTACCATCAAGGCAATGGCTCTGGCTCAAAAGCGTGAGCGGGCTATCGAAGATTGGATACGTCGCAAGCAAAAAGAAACCCCCATACAGATACGCGCGCAGTATAGCGACTGCGACTTCAAGTATCCAGGCTGGGTACAACAGACTAACTAGATGAACCTCAATAGCGGCAAGCTCCTGGCACTAGCCACCGTCCTCTTTTTTGTGGGCGGTGGTTATCTTGGTTTGAGTGCCTCCCAGTCGCCCCAGGTCAAAAATACCACCCCCGATGGTCAGCGTGGATCTCGGGTGATCCTAGAGCATGCTGACCTGTTGCGCTATGACGCTGCTCTAAGTCGGGACGTACAGCGCCTCTCGGGCAATGTCCGCTTTAGGCACGAGAACGCGACGATGACGTGTGATACGGCCTATCTCAACGATACGGATCAGACCTTTGAGGCTTTCGGAAATGTGCACATGGTGCAGGGCGATACGATCCATATATTTGCCGACTATCTCCACTACGACGGGCGTACCAGGCTGGCTAAGCTGAGGCACAATGTGAGGTTGGAAAATCTGACCACCCAGGTGTTTACCGACAGCCTTGACTATGACCGCGTGGCTGACATCGCCTACTACTTCAATGGTGGGCAGGTGGTAGATGCTCAGAATACTCTGACCTCTGGGTACGGGCAGTATTATCCTGCGACCAATGATGCCGAGTTTCGCCACAGCGTTCGACTGGTCAATGATAGTACAGAGATGACGACCGAGCAGCTCTACTACAATACCGAGACTCGAGTGGCGCGCTATGAGGGGGAAAGCCAGATCCGTAGCGACTCTGGGCTAATCTTGTCTTCTCGTGGGACGTACGACCTGGAGCGAAATGTTGGGATCTTGCTAGACCGCTCTGAGGTGTTTTCGGGTGATAGGCGTCTGACGGGCGACTCGATCTTCTACGATGGCACGACCCGTTTTGGGGAGGCCTTTGGACAGATGGAGCTCCACGACACGGCGCGTAAGGCTAGCCTATATGGCGACTACGGCTACTACGACGCTGAGCGTAGCTACGGCTTCGCCACTAGCCGAGCCTACGCGGTAGACTATTCGCAAAAAGATACCTTGTACGTAGGGGCGGATACTCTAGAGCTGATTTCTCTCGAGCAAGAGATGGTGCCCGATACGCTCGGCAGGTTGCCAGCCGATAGCGTCGTGCAACATCTGAGAGCCTATCACCAGGTGCGCGTCTATCGAAATGATGCTCAGGCGCTGGCCGACTCGATGAGCTATATCTCTGTGGACTCGGTGCTGGGGCTCTATGGGCGCCCAATCCTCTGGAGTGATGCCCGCCAGCTTAGAGGGGATACGACGATGCTCTTCTTCCGTGATGGAGGGCTTGATTATAGTGATGTCAAGGGTAATGCCGTTGGGGTAGAGCAGATGCCCGACAAGCCGGAGTTTTTCAACCAAATCAAAGGAGACCATATCCGGGCGTATATGCAGGATAGTACCATTCGGCAGATTGACATCACGGGACAGACTGTCGAGTCTATTTATTACATGAAAGAGGGGAAGAGCGAGGACTACTCGGCGATGAATAGGATGACTAGTTCGGCGATGCACATGACCCTAGCCAAAGGCGAGATAGAGAAAATACTTTGGCTGGGCGAGGTCAAGGCTAAGGTCTATCCGATAGAGATGTCCGCTCGAGATAGTGCTAACCGCCTAGAGGGCTTTGAGTGGTTGATTGAGCAACGCCCCTCTGAGCCCAAGGATGTGATCTCGACCAACCCAGCCATTAGCGACTATAGCCCCAGTAGTCTGAGTAAGTTTAGCGGAGCTAGAGCAGCCCTGGCCGTTTACGAACCATACCAACAGCGCCGAGAGGCTCAGAGGCAGCAGCGCGACAGCATAGCCTCACAGCCAGATAGGCATGACTATCAATATGTTTTGCGCCTCGACGACACCTCGCTAGAGCAGGTCGTAGAGCGTCAGGTACAACAGCTATTATCACCATCATGGCCATACAATCCTTTTTCAAACCAAGACGCCCCCGCCCTTTCGAGCACAAGCCCATCTATTGGGATCCCCGAAAGGAAGCCCTTGATAGACGAGTAGAGCGTGTGCGCAATGAGCTCATCGCTAGAGGTGAGCTAGAGGGAACGCCCACGCATGAGCACGAGGAGGAGGATGGCGACGTGCATTACAATACAGCAGAGCGCATCCGAGGACGCTTCCTCTCTGGGACGGAGCATTTGCAACGCCAGGTAGACGAGGGCGTGGACCAGTTTGAGCGTAGCCAGCGCATCCTCAAGCTCCTCTTGATGCTCTTGGGGTTGTGCGTCGTGGTGTGGTATTTCTTCTTCCGATGAGCGACATCATCCGCCTACTCCCCGAGAGTATCGCTAGCCAGATTGCGGCCGGAGAGGTTGTAGAGTCACCAGCCTCTGCCGTCAAGGAGCTCCTTGAGAACGCAGTCGATGCAGGAGCTACGTCCATACAGCTGGAGGTGCTGGATGGAGGCAAGAGCCTCATCCATGTCCTAGACAATGGCTGTGGAATGTCTCCCGCTGATGCCCGCATGGCTTTTGAGAAGCATGCTACCAGCAAGATACGCGAGGCCGAAGACCTCTACAAGCTACATACGATGGGCTTTCGGGGGGAAGCACTGGCAGCCATATCGGCAATCTCCAAAATAGAGTTGCGTACGCGCCGGGCTGACCAGGAGCTAGGTACTCATATACAGCTCAGTGGCTCTCAAGTGCAATCTACCGAGGTGTGTGTGATGGACGTGGGGACGTCGCTCAAGGTGCAGGACTTGTTTTTTAATATACCAGTACGCAGGCGCTTCCTCAAAGACCACAAGAGAGAGTTTGACAAGGTGCTGAGAGAGTTTGTGCACGTGGCCCTGGTCAATCCTCATATAGCCATGACGCTACACCACGATGGAGCTCTGATCAAAGACCTCCCAGTGGCCTCTCTCAAAGGGCGTGTCCTGGGTGTGGTGGGACAGGCCTTTGAGAAAAAGCTCTTGACGATCAACTATTCGAGCCCAATGCTCAGCATAACGGGCTTCGTCTCACAGCCTCAGTCTATTGTCAAAAGCGGGCTCAAGCAGTACCTCTTTGTCAATGGGCGCTATATGAAGCATGGTTACTTCGCTAAGGCAATTGAGCTTGCCTATCAGGATGTTGCTAGCGAGGGACTTAGGCCAAGCTTCTTTGTCTATCTGACTGTGCCCACCGATACGATAGACGTTAATATAAGCCCGACTAAGACAGAAGTTCGTTTCTCGGAAGAGAAACTAATTTTTGACATTCTCAAAAGCCTTGTTCGCGAAGCGCTCAGTGCTAGCGCTTCGATCCCTGTGATTGATTTTGATCCCGACAAGGCTCTAGATATCCCTGCCTACCCTGGGCGTCAAGAAACGCTCGTGATGCCAGAGTTACCCTCGGTTGTAAGTCCCACCGCGGGGCCCAGAGGAGAGGCGACGGGTGGGAGAGGATATGCTCGGCGTGTCTTTATGAGCGGAGCGGGGCAGAGGTCTTCCTCTCCAGCGGCCTCTAGGTATAGGGCCTCATCGATGGACATCAACTGGGATAGTCTGAGCGAGAAGTTTGAAGCTCCGCCAGCAGACGAGGAGAGCTCTAGCCTTTTTGCTCCTAGGCTAACCGAGGCCGGAGGGACGTTGCTCCCACACGGCGTGTTTTGTGGGGCAGAGTATCCGAGTGTGGGGCAGCTCATCTACAAGGGGCGCTATATCGTTACGTCGCTGAGGCGCAATCTAACTATCATAGACTATCGCAGGGCGCACGAGCGTATCCTGTTTGAGCGGTATATGCTGGAGCTGGGAGAGGGGAAGGTTGAGGTACAGCAGATGATGTTTCCCGAGCCACTCGAGCTCGCCCTAGATGAGGCGCAAGCCCTCGAGCGCCTTTGGGCAGACCTTACCTCACTGGGTTTCGAGCTAGAGCGCATAGATGAGCAGACCTATACGCTACTGCAAGCGCCCAGCGCCATCCTAGAGCAGGCGACCGATCTCCTGCGTAGGTTGGTGGCGCATTGTATTGAGACGGATGAATACAACCACGACTACCTCGTCCGTGCAATGGCCATGGCGATGGCTTCTGGTACGGCGCGTCCCTATGGGCAGGAGCTTAGCTCGGAGGATGTCGAAGCTCTACTAGCTCAGCTCTTTGCTACTTCTGATCCTAATCTAACTCCGAATGGGAAGGTGATTATGACCACATTCTCCGAGGACTTCATCGACCAGCGCTTCGGCTGACCTCCCTCCCCCCCGCTATGGCGAAGGCTTGATTGTGGTCGCCACTTCGTTTATGCCACGATAACTTTGCCCCCTACATAAGTAGGTCGCTAGGGCGATGACTAATATGTCGCTTAGCTTATGCTTACAACGCCCCTTCACCCGTGGCCCCCTTCTAGCTCTGATAGGGAATCCAACAAACTCATACCCCAATGTACTCACTTTTTGATGCGCTAGCCCCAGCTGGCTCCCTCTCGTGCTGAGTATTGCTCACTACGAGAGGGAGCCAGTTTGTTAGATAGGATAGGCTAGGGGCTGAAGGGGTAGGCGGATGGTAGGGCGGTGGGGAGGCAGGGCGGAGCTGCGAGCCCTAGCCCCATAGGAATAGCTGACTGGGCGTATCTTCCACGCGATGTATCAAAAGAGTAAGGGCAATCACCCATTAAGGTGATTGCCCTAGCTCTGTGCGGCAGAAGGGACTCGAACCCCCACGCCTCTCGGCATCAGATCCTAAGTCTGACGTGGCTACCAATTACACCACTGCCGCGCGCACTTTAGAGAGAAATGGAGCGCTGTACGCTCCATACTCTTAGGAAAAAATTGTGGGCCCACTCGGATTCGAACCAAGGACCCTCTGCTTGTAAGGCAGATGCTCTAAACCAGCTGAGCTATAGGCCCCAATTTGATTTGTTGTCAAGGTCAATCAGCTTCCCA
>JBGYQR010000045.1:0-12773 GCA_041839075.1 Porphyromonas sp. | reverse complement strand
CGCGGGCGAAGGGGCGGGCTATGCTGGCGGTATCGTCTCGGCAGCGATAGATGGCGAGAATGTAGCCTCCGCCCTAGCCCTTGCCCTCTAGCTCAGCCCCAAGCCAGGGTGCTAGGTGTGGGGCAATACCCTTTTGTACTATATTTGCACGGAACAATTACATAAACATTATGTCAGACAATCAGTATTTCAATCCCGAGCGCGCCAATAGCCACTACGTCTACCAGGACGTAGCGCTCCAGCGCACGTTGATGCAACGCGTCTTCTTGTGGATGTTTGCAGGGCTAGGCCTTACGGGGCTGGCAGCCTATATGACTATCGACAACAACTGGGTGTATAGCCTGGCGGAGAACCAAGGCCTCTTCTGGGGGCTCGTCATTGCCGAGCTAGCGCTCGTGTGGGGGATCTCAGGGATGATCAACCGTATCAACTTCATTACGGCGACGGCTCTCTTTGCCCTTTACTCGACGCTCAACGGCGTTACGCTTAGCTTGATACTCCTCGTCTATACGACCGAGTCGGTGGTAACGACGCTGTTCGTCACGGCCGCGATGTTTGGCTCCATGGCTCTATACGGCTATACGACCAAGCGTGACCTCTCCTCTTGGGGGAGCATCCTTATGATGGCTCTGGTGGGTCTCATCATCGCCAGCGTGGTGAATATCTTCCTCGGTAGCTCGATGATGGGCTTTGTGATCTCTATCATTGGTGTCGTGCTCTTCGTGGGGCTGACGGCCTATGATGTCAATCGCATCAAGGCGATGTTTGCCGAGGTCTATGAGGATGGCGAGGACGTGAAGAAGGCGAGCCTACTGGGCGCCCTGTCTCTATACCTCGACTTCATCAACCTCTTCCTCTATCTCTTGCGCCTCTTTGGTCGTAGAGACTAGAGCCACAGGGGGGATTAGGGTACAGACTATATAAAAGCTATTACAACATAAATGGGAAGAGCATTTGAGTATCGTAAGGCGCGCAAGATGAAGCGCTGGGGCAACATGGCCCGTGTGTTTACTAAGCTAGGTAAAGAAATCACCATTGCCGTGAAGGCTGGAGGTCCCGACCCCGAGACGAACCCACGCCTGCGCGTCCTGATGCAGACGGCCAAGAAAGAGAACATGCCCAAGGACAACGTGGAGCGTGCCATCAAGAAGGCCAGCAGCAAGGACTTTACCGACTATAAGGAGATGAACTACGAGGGCTATGGCCCCTATGGTATAGCCATCTTCGTAGAGACAGCTACCGACAATACGACCCGCACGGTGGCTAATGTGCGTAGCTATTTCAACAAGCATGGTGGCTCGCTTGGTACCTCGGGAAGCCTCGAGTTCCTCTTCGATCACAAGTGCATCTTCCATATCAACAAGCCCGAGGGTGCTGACCTGGAGAGCCTCGAGCTCGAGCTTATCGACTATGGCGTCGATGAGCTGGAGGAGGACGACAACGAGATCGTACTCTATGGAGCGTTTTCGCAAAACGCGGCCATACAGGGCTACCTAGAGCAGGCTGGCTACGAGATTACCTCGGCAGAGTTTGTACGCCTACCCAACGACTACAAGGACGTTACCCCCGAGCAGCGCGAGCAACTACAAAAGCTCATCGACAAGCTCGAGGAGGACGAGGACGTGCAAAACGTCTTCACCAACATGAAGGAAGAGGAGGGCGAAGACTAGCCCCTACCTCTCCCCGCTCTCTAGACAAGCGTCTCCCCCTCCTGCTACAACCAATGAGCAGGAGGGGGAGGCGCTTTGCTGTGGGGGCGCTACTCGTGTACGAGCGAGATGTCTATGGGCGGTACGAAGCGCTGGCAGATCGCCTCGAGGCTTAGCAGGGGAGCCGTCAGCGCTCCGGCAGAGAAGGCCACCGAGCCTCCAGCTAGGTGGTAGGTACCCGTGAGCTCGGGGATGAGGTCGTCGGTGTAGGCAAACGAGACCACGGCCTGGGGCTCCCGCAAGGCGTATCGGCGCAGAAAAGGTAGGAGCCTCACGGGACGGATCATCCCCCACGGCTCTCCCCCTGGGCGATTGGCGTGGCGGTAGAGGATTGGGCGATCCGCGCCCCAGCGCTGGCGTAGAGCGCCAGCGAGCTGCTCTAGGGCGCCTGAGCCCGCCTGGGCTACGATGTAGTCGATGTAGATAGTGCCCTCCGAGAGGCGAGCCAGGGCGAGCCCGAGGTATAGCCCCTCCTCGTCCTGGACGTACTCTATGGCAGATGAGGGGTAGAGGGCATACTCACGCTCTAGGGCTTCCCATTGGTGCTGGCTATGGTAGAGCCCGTAGCCTCCGAGGGTACGGCTATGAGCCAGCAGGGCATGCGCGCTATGGCGGTAGTCATACGGCATGGCACTAGGCCGCTGGCCGGGCTCATAGGAGAGGAGGGCATCGGCGGGCACCTCGGGGCTGTAATGTCGGGTCCCTATGGTAACGAAGCCGAAGTGCCTAGCGTAGTACTGGCGTAGCTCCTCAGAGGCGGGGATGAGGATGACGGCTGCTCTATCGGGCTCGTGGGAGCAGGGGGATCTCCTCGCCGTCTCTTGCAGCACCTGGGTCATGAGCTGGCGCATCAGCCCCCCTCGCCTATGGTCGGGGTGCACGCAAGCGCCAGAGATATAGACGCAGGCGACCTCCGCCCCTAGCTCCTCCCCCAGGCGAAGGTGGTAGACGGGTAGGCCTATGTGTGCGATGGGCTCTCCCCCCTCGGTGTAGTGCACTAGGGTCTCCTCGTCCGTGGCGACCTGCGAGAAGTAGAAGTCCACAAACCGCTCATCGTCCTGGAAGCATAGGCGCCACAGGGCTCGGGCATCCATTAGCTTGGGGGATAGGGAGGTGCTCATCGGAGGGAGTGCCGGGGCTAGGAGTTGTTGCAGTCTGGATGGCGGAGGATGGCCGTGTCTTTGTGCAGGAGTATCTCGGGCTTGTAGCTCATCTTGCTCTTGCGTAGCCCCTCTAGGCCGAGGTCCTCCTCGCGGTTGATGTAGATGTATTGCTCGGGGATACGTCTGGCAAACTCGCGGTTGATGATGTTGAAGGCCCCCTCGTAGCGGATGTCGGCCTTCTCGACATGGACGCCAAAGGTCGTCGCGTTGATGGGCGAGCCGAAAGTAAAGGCCACAATCTCTCCGCCCACACGTATGGCTCCACCGCTGAGGCCAATAGCGTCCCAATGGCGCATCGTGCGCTCGATCATCGTGCGCTCGGCCTCTTGGCTCTCGTCGCCCTCGTGTGCCTGGTACCATACGTCAAGTAGCGAGAGGCACTCGGGGACGATAGCGGGGGTGATGGGCTCATAGGTGTAGTCGGGGTAGAGCTTCTCAAACTTGTTGATATGGTTGCGTTTGCTCTGGAGGCTCTTGCCTCCCAGGGTGGCCAGGCGCTCTCTGAGATAAACGTAGTCGTAGCTCCCCTCGTCGCTGAGGTAGACGAAAGCCTGCGGGCAGTGAGCCTCGAGGTGCTCACGGCACAGAGGGCCAACGCCCATCAGTACGAGCGGGTAACCGCCCTCCTGGGCGAGCTCCCTCAGGCGCGATATGGTGCTGACGAAGCCCTCGCTATGGTCGCATATCGGCATGAGGTAGGCTGGGTGCGGGCGGAGTTTGGGCTGGAAGGCGATGACGAGCCCGCCCTCTATAATCGCCCAGCTGGTGCCATAGCGCTCTGCCCAGCCGTAGAGGTTTGAGAAGGCCAGGTCGCAAATGTTGGATTGTCCCCTGAGGGTATAGCTTGTTATGGTCGCTCTGTCTTCGAGCGAGACAGGCTTGAAGATCTCCGTCTGTATCATTACTCTATGATAACTCTTGGAGGCGGGAGATTGTTGCGCCCCGGGGTGAGGTAATGTAGAGTGAGGCGCGGCCCCCTTGTCGCTTACCTGGAGCCCAGGGGGCAAAAAGGCCAGATGTGCCCCCGCGCTCTAGGGCGCGAGGGCACATCTGGCTTAGTCTCTCCTTGGCCTCAGGGGAGGCGCGCTCGGAGCGGATACTTGCTCCTTTGACGAGGAGGCTATCAGAGCTCTAGGTCGAGATCAAACTGCTCTTCCCAGGGGAGCCCCTGCACCATCAGCTCGGCCATGAAGGGATCTGGGTCAAACTCCTCGACGTTGTACACGCCTGGCTTGCGCCATAGGCCCTGCATGAACATAATGGCTCCGATCGTGGCGGGTACACCTGTCGTGTAGCTCACGCCCTGAGCGCCCGTCTCCTGGTAGGCAGCTTGGTGGCTGCAGTTGTTCCAGATATAGTAGGTACGCTCCTTACCATCTTTGATACCGCGGATGCGACAGCCGATGGAGGTCTCGCCCGTATAGTTCTCCCCGAGGTCTCCGGGGTTGGGGAGCACGGCCTTGAGGAACTGGATGGGGACGATCTCAACGCCGTTGTACATGATGGGGTCGATACGCGTCATCCCGATGTTTTGCATCACGCGCAGGTGCGTGAGGTATTCTTGCCCGAAGGTCATCCAAAAGCGTGCGCGCTTGATGGTGGGGAAGTTCTTGACCAGCGACTCCAGCTCCTCGTGGTAGAGGAGGTAGCTCTCGCGCTTGCCGATGTTGGGATAGGTCAGGGGGAGGTGTACCTCTTGGGGCTCTGTCTCGATCCACTGGCCGTTGTCCCAATACTTACCCTTTTGCGTGATCTCGCGGATGTTGATCTCGGGGTTGAAGTTGGTGGCGAAAGCCTTGTGGTGGTCACCGCCATTGCAGTCCACGATGTCGAGATAGTGGATCTCGTCGAAGTGGTGCTTGGCCGCATGGGCGGTAAATACCCCCGTTACGCCTGGGTCGAAGCCACAGCCTAGGATGGCCGTTAGCCCAGCTGCCTTGAAGCGCTCCTGGTAGGCCCACTGCCAGCTGTACTCAAACTTGGCCTCGTCGAGGGGCTCGTAGTTGGCCGTGTCGAGGTAGTGCACACCAGCCTCTAGGCAGGCGTCCATGATATGGAGGTCCTGGTAGGGCAGGGCGACGTTGATACACAGGTCGGGCTTGAAAGCGCGCATCAGAGCCACCAGCTCTGGTACATTGTCGGCATCGACAGCGGCAGTCTGTATCTTGACGTTCTTTATCTCGGAGGCAATCTTGTCGCACTTGCTCTTGGTACGGCTTGCCAGCATGATGTCGGTGAAGATGTGGCTGTTTTGTGCCACCTTCTTAGCTACCACGGTGCCGACACCACCGGCACCGATGATGAGAACTCTACCCATTCGTTTTGTTGCTCTTGTTACGTTCTTATGTTAGTTGATCTGTATAACCTCGTGCAGGCGACTAGCGTAGGCGGTTGCTCAGTCGCACGAGGGTCTCGTCTGCCAGGATACCGCGCACGGCCAATACCTGCAAGATGATGGAGACAAAGGGCAGGGCTAGGGCAAACTTGAAGCCTAGCATCGCCCCCTTGGAGTAGGTGTAGCCTGCGTAGAAGATGAGGATCACGATCCCCGCCAGCAGTAGGACGTTGCCCACCCCAAGGCGAGACTGCAATACCCGGCGCTTGTAGAGGAATATGGAGCCCAGGGCTACGAGTGCCGATAGCACCGACAATACGCCGATGCTCCAGAAGCCACCTGTGCGGGCTCCGGTGGTGAGGTCTTGTAGGCTCCAGGCATCCAGGACGAAAGCTTGCCCTCCTGGCTGAGAGAGCAGGAAGATGTCAGAGAGTGCAAAGAGCACCATCAGCACCGAGACGAGGGCGAGGTATAGGGTTTGTATTCTTTGCCACATAGCGATGTCGTGCTAGGAGGGTTGGGTCGATGAGAGTCCCTAGGGCTGGCTTAGCCGAGCCTAGGCTTGTGCTTCTCCTCGGCGATATGGAAGTGTAGCTCGCCGTCCTCGTACTCCTTGGCTGCTACCAGCGTGGGCTTGGGCAGGCGCTCGTAGTGGCGAGAGAGCTCAGCCTGCTCGCTGTTTTCCTGTACCTCTTGCAGGTCATCCCCGAGGGTGGCAAACTCCTCGAGCTTGCTGTGCAACTCCATTTTCATCTGCTGCTGTATCTGCTTGGAGCGAGCAGCGATGATCATTACCGTCTCGTAGATATTGCCTGTGTCTTGACTGAGGCGTACCATATCACGACTTACGGTCGTGTGGGGGACGTTGGTTTTCTTCTGTTCCATCTCGTGTCGATATGTATCTTGTCTTTGTTTATTCCTTGCTGTATAGGCGGTTCATGCGCTCGCGTATGCGTTGCGCCTCCTTGGCAAACTTGCCCTCGGGGTATTCGTTGATGTAGTTGTAGTAGTGGTCGAGAGCCTCTCGGACGCGCTCTTGCTGGCGCTCGATGACGCTCAGGGCTGCCTCCTCGCCCTTGGCCTTGAGGAGCATAAACAGTAGCTCCTCCCTGTGCTTGCTCAGCGGGAAGTCCTTGAGGGCATTGCGTGCCACCACCACACAGCTCTGATAGTTGTTGCCCAGGTAGAGCCCTAGGTTGTAGTAGAGCTTGGCCGAGAGGAGCTCTTTCTCTGCGAGCTTGTCTTGTAGCTCGAAGAGGATATTCTCCACCTCGGTGCGGTACTTACCCTGGGGGAAGTGATCGAGGTAGAGCTGTAGCTCCTGGATGGCTCCCATGGTCGCGCTCTGCTCGAGACGTGGCTCGGGGGAAGCCTTGTATAGGCACCAGCCACTGCGGTAGCGAGCCTCCTCGACCATAGGGCCTTGGGGATAACTGGTGTAGTAGGTGCGGAAGTACTGGGCGGCCTCTGTCTCGCGCCCTGCCTTGAGATAGCTATCGGCCATCATGTAGGTGCTCTGAGGTCCCTCTACCGTCCCGCTTAGGCTGGAGATAATGTCCTCCATCAGCGTGATGACGCGAGAGCTCTTGCCCATGTTGTAATACTTCTTGGCATAGGAGTACCGCTCGGCAACGTTTTGCGTCTTCTGAGCCTGGTAGTATTCGCCACAAGAGCTGAGCATTAGGACTACTCCGCATAGCCCTAGTAGATATTTAGTTATATACATACAACGTCGGTCTTAAATTGAGTTACCCCAAAGTCGGACAAAGATACAATTATTTTCCCGACCCCTTGAGGATTTGTCTAATGGCTTATTCTATATCTCTGGTTTATAGTCGCTAATCTCTGTGCAAACGTATTGCCTACGTGCCCCTCGGCGCTCTAGGTTAGAGCCCTTGGACGCTTTAGGTTAGAGCCCTTCGACGCTCTAGGTTAGACCCCTCAAACGCCCTAGGTTAGAGCCCCTCGGCGCTCTAGGTTAGAGCCCTTTGACGCTTTAGGTTAGAGCCCTCAGGCGCTCTAGGTTAGAGCCCTCGAGGGCTATAAGTAAGCCCCGGCAGAGGACGCTCTTGGTCTTCTGCCGGGGCGGTTGTCTTAGCCCCCGGGGTGGGCCGAATGTCTCTACTCCTATTAACGTGTAGAGGTTGGCGTGCAGTATATGAGGGGGCTAAAGAGGGCGACTAGTCTAGTGGGTCGCATCCATAGACCTCTCGGTGTAGGATACGTACGATGCGCTTCGTCTCTAGGGTGGTGAGCTCCTGGGAGCTTAACAGGCTGAGGCGAACGGGTTGGCTCAGAGGGGTATAGGCGGGCTGGATGTAAGGGTAGTCGAGCGTGAGGAGTCCCTGGCGCTCGTAGAAAGCTATACGCCTAGAGGCCATCTCCCCGCACGAGCGAGGCTCGGCCTCGAGGATGAGCGTTTGCCCTGGGGCGAGGTGCTGGGTCATCAGCCTACGGAGGAGGCTACCGCCTAGTCCTCCACCCCTTTTTTGAGGCAGGAGCACAAAGTGCTCGACATAGAGCAGTTCGGCAAACGGCCATAGGGTAATCAGCCCGACGACCTCTCCGCCCGACTGACGGATGGCGTACGGGGTCAGCGCCCCCGTGGGAGCAATGATCTGAGCCCAGGGGCGCTGTTCGTCAATGGGGAAGCTCTCGAGGTAGGCTTCGTGGAGGCTATGTAACTCATGCTCGCTCGTCTCACCCAGGGGCGAGAGGTAGACCTCTGATGGCTCTGCTGGGAGGGGACGTAGCCACTCCCCCGTCTCGTCTAGCCCGATAACTAGGGGGCAGATGTCCGTCTGCATGCAGTAGCTGACGGCCGAGCTATGCCCCGCCTGGGCGAGACGCTCGTAGTGCTCGCTGTGGGTGATATAGGCGCATCGCTCCTCGTGGGTTAGAGATGTTTGGCACCATAGGTCGCGCATCATAACGGCTGCGTCTCCGCAAGCCTGCCCCACTCCCCGTTGGCTGGCTAGATGCGACAAGGCGCCGGCGTAGAGCATATCCTCCATAGAGGCCTGTCCCTGCCAGCCCGCAGCCAGCACGATGATGTGTCCCACGCCTAGGCTGAGGCAGTAGTCGAGGGTGGCCGAGAGGTTGAGCAGGCTACCGATGAGGATATGGCGGGCGCCATGGTCTCGGGCGATGGTGAGGCTACGTGTGCCGTTGGTAGTGGTCATGACGATGCGCTTGCCAGCTATGCGCTGGGGCATGTATTCGGCTGGGTCGTTGCCCAGCTGAGCAAAGGGGCAACGTCGTACAGCGCGCTCTGCCGCCATGAGGTAGCCGTATTGCTCGCCGAGCCTTTGGCACTCATCGGTGCTGGCTACGGGGAGGATGCCTTCGGCGCCGTGCCATAGGGCTGTGGTCATCGTCGTCGTGGCACGAAATATATCCACGACAATCACCACGGCCTCGTCCTTGTGGTAGAGGCTATACAGCTCCGGACTAGGGCATAGGTGTATCTGTATCTTGTGTATCATTGGACAGAAAAAACTCGAGGCCATCAGCATGCAAATGAGCTGGTGGCCTCGAGTAGGTAAGTGGGTGAATAGCCCTACGGCTTACTTGATGCGCTCACGGCCATACACAGCTAGTGCGCCTAGCTCCTCTTCGATGCGTAGGAGCTGGTTGTACTTGGCCATGCGGTCTGTACGGCTGAGCGAACCAGTCTTGATCTGACCAGAGTTGGTAGCCACGGCGATGTCCGCGATGGTAGCATCTTCGGTCTCGCCAGAGCGGTGGCTCGTTACGCTGGTGTAGCCTGCACGATGAGCCATCTCGATAGCATCGAGGGTCTCGGTGAGGGTACCAATCTGATTAACCTTGATGAGGATAGAGTTGGCGCAACCCTCTACAATACCGCGCTTGAGGTACTCTACGTTGGTCACGAAGAGGTCGTCGCCCACGAGCTGGATCTTGCCGCCGAGCTTGTCGGTGAGCTTCTTCCAGCCTTCCCAGTCGTTCTCGCCCATGCCGTCTTCGATAGAGTCGATGGGGTACTTCTCTACGAGGCTAGCTAGGAAGTCCACCTGCTCGTCGATAGAGAGCTTCTTGCCGTTAGGCCCTTCGAACTTGCTGTAATCGTAGATACCATCCTTGAAGAACTCGCTCGCAGCACAGTCCATAGCGATGGTGATATCCTTCTTGGGCTCGTAGCCAGCGTTTTTGATAGCTGTGAGGATAGACTCGATGGCGTCTTCGGTACCATTGAGTACGGGAGCAAAACCACCTTCGTCACCTACTGCCGTGCTGAGACCGCGACCCTTGAGTACAGCCTTGAGGGCGTGGAATACCTCGGCACCCATGCGGAGAGCTTCGCGGAAGCTCTTAGCCCCTACGGGACGGATCATAAACTCCTGGAAGGCGATAGGCGCATCGGAGTGAGAGCCACCGTTGATGATGTTCATCATAGGCACGGGGAGGGTGAAGGTGTTGGTGCCTCCGATATAACGATACAGAGGAATGTCGAGATACTGAGCGGCAGCCTTGGCAACGGCCAGAGATACGCCGAGGATGGCGTTAGCTCCGAGGTTGCTCTTGGTCTTGGTGCCGTCGAGCTCGAGCATCTTCAGGTCGATGGCACGCTGCTCGAGAGCGCTCATGCCGTAGAGAGCAGGGGCGAGGATGTTGTTTACATTCTCAACAGCCTTGAGGACACCCTTGCCCAGGTAGCGGCTCTTGTCTCCGTCGCGGAGCTCGAGAGCTTCGTTCTCACCCGTAGAGGCGCCACTGGGTACAGCAGCACGACCGATAACGCCACAAGCTAGATGCACATCTACCTCCACGGTAGGGTTGCCACGAGAGTCGAGGATCTCACGACCTACAATCTTTACAATCTGCATAATTAGTTTCGTCTATATGATAGGTTATAATCTAATAATCTACGCGACAAAGATACCATAATCTTACCCTATTTCCTAAATATCTTGAAGAAAATATTTTATCTCAACGAGAGACGCCAGTCCACGGCTCTAGATAGAGGCGGACTGGCGTCTGGTGGGAGTGGGCAGAGGGACTAGCCCCCCTAGGGGAGATTACTTGCGCTTGACTTTGAGGAGTGCTAGCTTCTCGTCCAGCAGGCGAAGCTCCTCGGTGAGGCTTTGGCGCTTCTTCTCAAGCATGGTAGCGAGCGGAGAGCCAGGCTTCATCATGAAGACGTCGCACGAGTGTAGTTCGCTCAGTAGTGAGGCGCGGATACGCTCCATGCGCCTCAGCTCTAGCTGGAGGCTGTCCTCGCTCTTGTCTTTGAGCGTGGCCGAGTAGCCGTCTAGACGACGCTGGTCTCTCTCCTGGCGGAGCTTGCCGTATAGGTCGTCGAGCAAGGCCTTGTACTCGGTGTATAGGCTGTCGTCTCCACGCGAGCGTCCGGCCGAGCGCCATTCGCCCTCGATGGCTTGTAGCTGAGCCCTTAGGTCACTGGGGCGCTCCTGGAGAGCTTGCAGGGCCTCAAGGCGAGCGATGATGGCTTGCTTGGCTTGGTTAGGCTTGCCTGCACCCTTAGAGGCGGTTGGCTTACTAGCCTGGCGATCCTTGCGTTGCTCGAAGAAGTAGTCGAAGTGCTTGCGAAAAGCTGCCCATAGCTCATCGCTCTGAGGGTCAGAGGCGTGGGGTAGAGACTTCCACTCCTGTTGCAGGGCCTTGAGCGCCTCGGCAGCCGACTGGCGGTCGTCTTGCTTGCTGAGCTCTTCGGCTCGCGTGATGAAGTTTTGCTTGGCACTGCGTACCTCCATGCGTAGCTCTTCCTCTAGGGGGGCGTAGGCATTGCGTAGCTTCTTGAGGGCAGCCAACACTTCGTCGTATCGCTCTCTGAGGGTCGAGGGGTATCTGCGTGATACCTCCGATAGAGCCTTCCAGCGCCGGGTGAGCTTCTCGAGCTTTTGTATCTGAGTGCGGTAGTCCTCTCGTGTCGTGGGCTGAGCTCCGGCGAGGATGGCGCTGGCCTCGTCAAGGATGGCCGTGCGAGATATGATGGCTTCTGTCTCCTTTTGCTTGCGCTCCTGGTGGAAGGTCTGGTGCTTGCTACCTATGCTGCGCACGAGCTGTCGGTAGGCGCCGAATACCTCAGCCTCTTGCCCCTTGTGGATGGGCCCCATCGCGCTCCATTCGCCCGTGAGCTCGCTCATTCGCCCGTTGGCATAGATGATGTCCTGGTGGGTGTCGAGCTCGCGAAGCTCCGCTAGTAGAGCCTTGCGCTCCTCGAGATGGCGAGCGAAGTCTGCCTCGCGGATGGCCTCGTCTGCGCTGGGCATACGATAGAGCTTGTCTCGGAGCTGGGTATAGGTACTGCTTATGAGGCGATAGTCCTGTGGCGATAGTTGCTTGCGCACCTCTTGCCACCTGCTCTCTATGGACTGGTATAGCGCATAGGTCTCGCTCCATGGGGCGTCGGAGCTAATCTTCTCCTCGAGGGTCTCCAGGAGGCTACGAAGCGACGAGGCAAGAGCCTTGTGGAGCTCCTCTCGCTCGCTCTGGCGCTTCTGATCCTGAGCGAGATAGGCCTCTACCATCCCTTTGAGGCGCTGGCTCAGTAGGGGGATGCTAGCCAGCGTATCGGCGTCGGCGTCGCTGGCAGCCTCGGCCACCTTGGTCTCGAAGATATGAGCGATTAGATCGACCTGCTTGCGTGCTGGCAGATCATCACCTTGAAGCATCGCCTCTAGTTCGTCCACAAGGCCGGCGGGGCTACAATTCCACAGCGTACGGGTCGAAGGCTGAGCTGTGGTCTGTTTGGGGGCTACATCTACGGGCGACACCTGAGGTGGCGTCTGCGATTGTTCCATCATAAGTTAGTTTCTCTGAAGTAATATGAAGTGGGCGCAAAATAAGCAAAAAATCGCCACACGACCAAGTGGGAGGGCGTTCACCCTGCGCGTATTAACTAGGGGGAATAAATCACAGGCCATGCCGGGGCTTCGGGGACGAAGCGGCGCGGGCATGGCCTGTGGTTTTGATTGACTCATGCGCCCCGAGGGTTGAGCTCGGGGGAGTAGGGGGGAGGGGTTAGAGAGAACCGCCGTTTTTCTCTAGCTCGCTCGTCAGCAGGGCGCGGATAGCCTCGGTGCCGTGGAGGTCACGCTGTACGATCGTGCCATCAGGAGCGATGAGCATGATCTGAGGGATACCCTTGATGCCATACAGCTCGGTAGCAACGCTCTTGCTGAAGATCTGAGGCCAGGTGACGTTGAGCTCAGCCTTAGCCTTGAGGTGCTCCTCCATTTCGTCCCATACGACTACGCCCACGATCTTGAGACCCTTAGGGCCAAACTCGTTGTTGAGCTCCACAAGGCCTGGGATAGCCTGACGGCAAGGACCACACCAGCTAGCCCAAAAGTCTACGAGCACATAGTGCCCTTGGCCAACGAAATCGCTGAGCTTGTGGTTGTCCCCCATACCTTCATCATTAGCGAAGTCGCGGTAGGGCTTACCAGCTTGAGTAGCCAGACCATTTTGGAAGGCGTCGGTGAGGCGCTTGATGGCAGGCATAGCAAGCATCTCCTTGCTGGCGAGAGCCGTGTACTCGTTGTAGGCTTCTTCGGTCAGCTCCATGTCTCTGAGGAGGTT
>JBGYQR010000044.1:0-2936 GCA_041839075.1 Porphyromonas sp. | reverse complement strand
GTCAGCCCTAGATAGGCATTAGAACCAAACATCACGACCCTGCGTCCATCGATCACGACCGACGTATCCTGGTCGCTCTCAATCTTGCGAAAATAAGGATAGATACCTGCTGCTTGAGCCTTCTGTGGCTCGGTGTATTGCGATAGTCTCTGCTGTAATAATTTCATACACTGCACATTGCGTCTCGGTGCCCTACATCCATAGACACACCTCAACATATACTGTTTGCCAGCAAAAGTACACAAAATCCAATTAGCTTGCTCTCAGCCACTACACGGAGCGATGCGCCTCTGTCCGAGAGTTCCCCTCCCGCACGCTCAGCCATTATGCTACGCCACCACCCCGAGACCGCTACCCTGGACCTCCGAGGGGCTCCGCCTTAGAGCCCTCAAGGGCTTTAAGGTAGAGCGTCCGAGGGCTCTAGGTTAGAGCCCTCGGACGCTCTAAGGCGGAGGGGAAAAGGGGGGCGAACCTACCGAGAGGTTGGCACGAGAGGGGGAGTGGGTAGCGCGGGGCGCTAGCCCTGGCGGTGGATCATAGAGCCAGAGGCCTGAGCCGTGGGCATGATCAGCAGGTCGTCGATACAGACGTGCTCGGGCAAGGAGAGGACGTAGCGGATGGTGTCTGCCACGTCATGAGCCGTCAGAGGAGTAAAGCCCTCGTAGACCTTGTCCGCCCTCGCCTGGTCGCCGTGGAAGCGCACCAGCGAAAACTCCGTCTCTACCGCCCCTGGGCAGATCTGCGTGACCTTCACCCCATAGGGCAAGAGGTCCATGCGCATCCCCTTACCCAGGGCCTGCACAGCGTGCTTGGTGGCGCAGTAGACATTGCCGTTAGGGTAGACCTCGCGCCCTGCAATAGACGAGATATTGACGATATGCCCACGCTTGCGCGCCTTCATCCCTGGGGTGATGGCACGAGACACATAGAGCAGCCCCTTGACATTGGTGTCTATCATCCGCTCCCAGTCGTCCTGGTCTCCCTCCTGCAAGGGGGCTAGCCCCGCCGCCAGACCTGCGTTATTGACGAGCACATCGATGGCCTGCCACGCCTCCGGGAGAGACCCTAGGGTAGCCTCGACCTGGCGAGCATCGCGCACGTCGAGGGTCAGAGGGAGCAGGCGTAGGTCGGCATGCAGGGCCAAGAGACTGGCCTCTAGGCTAGCGAGGCGCTCCGTACGGCGTCCCACGAGGATTAGGTCGTAGCCAGCCTCCGCCAGGAGATAGGCCGTAGCCTCTCCGATGCCCGAGGTGGCGCCTGTGATGAGTGCAATTTTCTTAGACATTGTTATTTAGAATAGGTGGGTTAATAATCTTCATATTGATACCAGGGACGACCTCCCCTACGCACGAGGGGGCACGCCAAGGTGCCCCGCCCCACACTCTCCCCGCCTAGGGCGAAGCCTGGGCAATCTCCTTGATGGGGTCGAGGCGACTCTCGATACTGCGGGCCGTAGCTTCGTCCTTCTCAGCAGAGGCCTTGTCGCCCGAGAGCCTCGAGAGCTCGGCACGTAGGCGATAGAGGGTCGCGGACTTGTTTGCCCCCGACAGGTCGAAAGCCTTGTCCACATCCCTCTGAGCATAGCCCCTCATGCCCCTGGCCAGGTACAGCCGTGCACGTCCCTCGTAGACCTCGGCCGAGCGTGCCAGCTTGCTCACCAGATAGTCGTAGAGGCGCTCGGCCGAGTCGTAGTTGCCCCGCATGGTCTCGAGCAGTGCATAGCCCAGGCGCGCCTTGAGGCTCTCCCCGTTGGCATCGATGATCGTCCTTAGGTCTAGGTCTGCCAGGTCGTACTTCCCCTCCAGCATATAGGACATGGCACGCTGGTAGAGGTATAGTTCGCTCCCCGGGGACTGCGCCACCAGGATGGAGTAGTCGGAGCTAGCCGCCTGGTGCTTGCCCTGCAAGGCATACAGGCGGGCACGATTGAAGCGCGTAACCTGCTCCTCGGGCATTCGCTCCAAGGCCGCGCTATATGAGAGAATAGCCTCGTCGATACGCCCCTGCATCTGCTGGATGCCCCCAATGTTGTTGAGCAGGTAGACGTTGAGCGGATGGCTCGGGAGGATGCGCATAGCCTGACGGAAGTGCGCCTCAGCCCCCGAGAGGTCTTGACGCGAGAGCGCCAGGAAGCTCGAGTCGATCTGCGCGACATAGAGCGTCTGCTCCTGCGAGAGGCTATCGGTAGCCTCCTGGGCGCCTAGACCATGAGAGAGCCCCAATAGACATACCGCTAGCCAGACACGCCACGAGAGGGCACCCCGAGAGCGCTGAGAGGAGAGGGGCGATTGAGCCCGATTTGTTACCTTCGTATTCATAAAACTTGTATAAGGCCACGCCCTCAAGGCTCCCTAACACAGCGGGATGGGCACAGCGCTTATCATAAGAACTTCAAAAGTAAAGAATAATTGTATGCAACTCAATTGGATAGCTCAGGCCAGTACCCCAACGGCTCCTACCGAAGAGCAGGCGGCCTCCGTCATCGAGGGGCTGACGGCTCCAATCACACGCCGAGAGATTGACTTTGCCGAGCTGGCGCACAGCTGGATGGAGGGCGGTATCAACCTCGGTATCCGCGTTGTCCTCGCGCTAGTACTCTTTTTCGTCGGGCGCCTGGTCATCCGCTACATCCTGCGTCTGACGCGCCGTATGATGGAGCGGCGCAAGCTCGAGGGGCTGGCCGTTAGCCTATTCAACTCGCTCTTCACAGCCCTCTTGTACGTCGTGCTGGCCATCTCGATCGCCTCGACCCTGGGCGTACAGAGCGTTTCGTTTGCTGCCATCCTGGCCTCGATGGGTCTGGCCATTGGTATGGCGCTCAGTGGACAGCTACAAAACTTTGCCGGAGGGGTCATCATCCTGATCACCAAGCCCTTCAGAATAGGCGACTTCATCGAAGCCCAAGGCGAGACGGGGACGGTAGAGGCCGTTAGCCT
>JBGYQR010000043.1:0-4266 GCA_041839075.1 Porphyromonas sp. | reverse complement strand
TTACCTCAAAGCCAGAGAGATGCAGCTCAAGCGTGATATGGCAGAGTACCGCAAGAGCAAGCAAGAGGACGCGCTCAATATGTACACGGGCGTGATGGGTTACAAGGGGCGTGTGAGCTTTGCGCTAGGACGCCCTCTAGAGAAGCTCATGCAAGAGGTCAGGTGGGACGAAGTGCCAGAGGCTGAGCGAGCTGAGCGTATCGCTAGCCTAATAGACCTCGAGATACATCGTAGCTATCGCCTGTACCCCATCAACTATGTGGCGGCCGATAGGATCGAGGGCAGTCGCACTAGACAGGCGCATTACTCTCCCGAGGAGGAAGCTCAGGCAGAGGCCTACATCGCAGGACGCCTCGGCCTTATCGAGATGCCAGAGGGCATCACCCGCGACGAGGAGTATCTGACGGCTCGTCTTTGGGAGATGTATGGCAACCCTACGCTCAACCTAGAGAGGGCAACAAACGCTTGAGCCCCCTCGGCATAGAGACGCGCACTACTGCCCGTGTCTTGCCCCCTTTGGGGCATTGATTGCCCTAGCCTAATGAGGCTCTAGCCTAGGCACCACTCCCCCGACCCATAGCCTCTCAAGACATCTTCTTGGTAGAGGTCAAAGCCACACCAAGTTAAAGCCCCCGAGCGCTCTAGGTTAGAGCCCTCGGGGGCTTTAGGTTAGAGCGCCTCGGGGCTCCAACTTAGAGCCCTTAGGCGGTCTAAGGCAAGGGGGCTACTAGGGCGTGCGGGCAGGCATCCTAGGGTGCTCTTGGCAGTTCTGCTAAGGGGGTACCCCAATAGCCTCAGCGAAAAGCAGTATATTTGTGCCTAGCCCTCGAGGGGGAGCCTAGCGGTAGCTCCCCAGCAGAGGGCAGGTACAATTGTATATGAGCACTCATTCAAGCGAAATAAATCTACGGCGCACATTCGCCATCATCAGTCACCCTGACGCAGGTAAGACGACCCTAACGGAGAAGCTACTCCTTTTCGGGGGAGCCATACACGTAGCCGGCGCTGTCAAGAGCAACAAGATCAAGAAGACCGCCACCAGCGACTGGATGGAGATAGAGAAGCAACGCGGTATCTCGGTAGCTACATCGGTGATGGGCTTCGAGTACCGAGGGCACAAGATCAACATCCTCGATACGCCTGGGCACCAAGACTTTGCCGAGGACACGTTCCGTACCCTCACAGCCGTAGATAGCGTTATCATCGTCATCGACTCAGCCAAGGGCGTCGAGCAGCAGACGCGCCGACTGATGGAGGTATGTCGTATGCGCAAGACGCCCGTCATCGTCTTCATCAACAAGCTGGACCGCGAGGGACAAGACCCCTTTGATCTACTCGACGAGGTCGAGAACGAGCTAAAAATCAGTGTACGCCCTCTCTCCTGGCCCATCGACATGGGGGCTCGCTTCCGCGGGGTTTACAATATATACGAAGAGGGGCTCAACCTATTCACTCCCGACAAACAGCGTATCACCGAGAGTGTCTCCATCAAGGATATTTACTCCCCCGAGCTCGAGCAACATATCTCTAAGGATCAAGCGGACAAGCTACGTACCGACCTAGAGCTCGTCGATGGTGTCTACTCCGCCTTTGACCACCAGGCCTATCTCCGAGGGGAGCAAGCACCTGTGTTCTTTGGCTCTGCCCTCAACAACTTTGGCGTACAGGAGCTGCTCAACTGCTTCATCGACATTGCCCCATCACCTCAGCCCGTCAAAGCCGAGGAGCGTGTCGTGGATGCCCACGAAGAGGGGTTCACGGGCTTCGTCTTCAAGATACACGCCAACATGGATCCCAACCATCGTAGCTGTATCGCCTTTGTCAAGATATGCTCGGGACGCTTCGAGCGCAATGCAAACTACAAGCATGTACGCCTAGGCAAGATGATGAAGTTTAGTAGCCCGACGGCCTTTATGGCTCAGCGCAAGGAGACGGTAGAGGAGGCTTTTGCGGGCGACATCATCGGTCTACCCGATACGGGCAACTTCCGCATTGGCGATACCCTCACCTCTGGGGAGGAACTACACTTTAGAGGCTTGCCGAGCTTCTCTCCCGAGCAGTTCAAGTATATCGAGAACCAAGACCCGATGAAAACTAAGCAACTCGCCAAGGGTATCGACCAGCTCATGGGCGAGGGCGTTGCTCAGCTTTTCACCAACCAGTTCAACGGGCGCAAGATCATCGGTACCGTGGGGCAGCTTCAGTTTGAGGTCATCCAATACCGCCTCCTGCACGAGTATGGAGCGGCTTGTCGGTGGGAACCCGTCAGCCTATACAAGGCCTGTTGGATAGAGAGCGACGACCCCGCTGCACTGGAGACCTTCAAAAAGCGTAAGGCTCAGTACATGGCCAAAGACCTGGCTGGGCGTGATGTCTACCTAGCCGACTCGAGCTACGTCCTCTCGATGGCTCAGCAGGACTTCCCCGATATACGCTTCCACTTCACCAGCGAGTTTGACCGCTAGCCCCCACCCCATCGCACCAAGCTCCCTGTATGATTAGCTACCTCAAAGGCTTGCTCTCAGAGCTCACCCCCACCTCTGTCATCGTAGAGTGCGCAGGCGTGGGCTACCTGGTACATATATCTCTAACCACTTACAGCGCCCTACAAGGCAAGGCGGAGGCACGAGTGCTGACGACCCCCATCATCCGCGAGGACGCACATCTCTTGTACGGCTTTGCCTCGGAGGATGAGCGTCAGCTCTTTGGGCTACTGACCAGCGTATCAGGCATAGGGCCCAATACGGCGCGGGTCATCCTCAGCCAATACAACCCCACCGAGCTCAACACCATCCTAGCCCTAGGTCAGGTAGAGCCCCTCAAGGCGGTCAAAGGCATTGGCCTAAAGACCGCCCAGCGTATCGTACTAGAGCTCAAGGGCAAGTTGCAGCTGGACCAGGAAGGGCCCGCTCACTCAGCCCAGCATGCCCAGCCCCTAGCTACTATCAGCCAAACGCAAGACGAAGCTATCGGTGCCCTAAAGATGCTAGGCTATCCCGAGGCTGCCGCGAGCAAGGTGGTGAGGCAAATCCTCTCTGCCGACCCGACTAGTCCCGTAGAGCAGATCATCAAGCAGGCACTCAAACTGTTATAATCCCTATGACACAAGACGGCAACACCACCCCTACCCCAGAGGGCAAGACCTCCAAAGCCGAGAGCTTTTGGTCGAAACAAAGACGTAGGATAGCCCTCCTGAATCAGCGCTATCCCAGGGGCAAGTATATAGTAGTCGTAGCCCTCTTCGTCGCCTATACTCTGCTGATGGGGAGATTCTCTATCTCTGACTACTGGAGTATCAAGGAGCGGGAGACCTACCTGCGCCAGGAGATCGAAACCCTCGCTCCTCAGCTCTCGGCAGACAGCCTCCGTCTCAAACAGCTACGAGATCAAGGAGCAGACCAGGTGGAGTACGTTGCCCGAGAGCAACACCTGATGAAATCGCCTGGCGAGGACATCTATGTCATCAACGAAGAGGTAGCTCACTAGACCTCCCGGAGCCCCACTCGTCAAAGCCCTATCACATCCTGTTGAGGCACAAACTTTAAGCAATGAAATACCTCTATATCATCAGTGGACTACTGCTCGTTGTGGGCGCTGCCCTAGGGATCACTGAGCATTTTGTCGCGCACATTGTTTATCTATTAGGAGGGGCGGGCTATGGCCTGTATTACCTCCTATACTCCAGGCAAGCCACCGAGCTACGTACCAAGCGATTGGTACGAATGAATATCTTTGCCAGCAGTATGTTTGTCTTCAGCGCGGCCGCTCGCCTAGGAGCACTCGATAGATATGGCTCCCAACTATGGATCGTCCTACTTCTGCTGGGGTTGATCTTCATGATATACGCCAATGTCGTCATTGGGCACACCAGCAGATCAGATAAAACAAAGTAATGAGTAACAAGAAAACAACCTCCAGCATAAAGCTCCCCAAGCAACTGCGCCCTCTACAACACTTCAAAGTAGAGGACACGGGAGCTCCTCTCTCGCTCCTGGCGTACCTGTGCCAGGTAGCCCTTAGAGACCGAAGTCGCACGACTGTCAAACAGCTCTTGAGCGACCGCTTCATCTCTGTCAATGGAGAGCCAACCACCCAATGGGACCAGACTCTCCAAGTCGGAGACGTCATCGCCCTCCACCCTACCCCCCTGCCTACCTCTCTGAGCAACAAGCTCGTCGAGATCCTCTGGCAAGACGACTATCTGGTGATGATACACAAGCGCGCTGGCATCCCAACCGTCTCTAGCGGACAGGAGCGAGACAAGAC
>JBGYQR010000042.1:0-4964 GCA_041839075.1 Porphyromonas sp. | reverse complement strand
GCGCTGGGACGAGGTCTTGAAGGTATTGGATGAATACGAGCTGACGATAGGTTACATCATGGTCGAGGAGGCTCTTAGGCGAGCTCTATGCTTGTTTCGCCTGAGGCGCTACGAGGAGGCTTGGAAGATTGTCCAGGGGTGCTTTGCTGGAGAGGATGAGATACTCTGTGGCCCCGAAGAGGTTGTTGCGCTTATCCTAGCGGGGCATATATCTCTAGCGCTAAAGCAAATGGAGCAGGCGATGATCTATTATTGTAAAGCCTACGAGCTAGACGACGAGCTAGTCCAGGAGAGCTGGAGTGGGGAGCTCTCTCACCTGGCCTCTATCCCCGGAGTCAAGCCCGATATAGGACAGGCTATTTGGGAGTATCTGAACCTCTAGGATTTGATCGCTGATGACCCCTTCGCTCTCTTGGGAGGTGATTGCTCTCCTCGCACTCAACGCCTTGACCTTCGCTCTCTATGGCCTAGACAAGTATAGAGCCAGGAGGCGACTAAGGCGTATCTCTGAGCGCACCCTCCTGCTGCTTGCTCTTGTCGGAGGAGCCGTGGGGGCTTATCTAGGGATGAGGCTGTTTAGACACAAGACGCTACATGCGCGATTTCGCTATGGCGTGCCTGCTTGTATCATCCTCCACATGGTTTGCCTGGGCTACCTCTACTTGAGGTAAGCTCCCCCGTCTCATCTATCGGGGCACCCCACGATCCTAGGGGCTAAGCCACCCTCTAGCGCTGCCAACGTTTCTTTTGGCGTGCGCTGAGGGTGGCTTCGCTTGTATTACCCTCTTCGGGTTGCCACAGCTGCTGCCCTACTAAGGCGTCGGGCATATATTGCTGGCGGACGAAGTGCTCAGGGTAGTCGTGGGCATAGAGGTAGCCCGAGCCATAGCCAAGATCTTTCATCAGAGCTGTGGGGGCGTTGCGTAGATGTAGGGGAACGGGTAGGTTGCCCGACGAGCGTACGATCTCTAGAGCCTTGTCGATGGCCAAGTAGGCCGAGTTACTCTTCTCGCTACAAGCTAGATAGATGGTTGCCTGCGCCAGGGGAATACGTCCCTCTGGCCATCCGATACGCTCGAGGGTTGAGGCACAAGCGTTGGCCATCAAGATGGCATTGGGATTGGCTAGGCCGATGTCTTCAGAGGCGGAGATGACCAGGCGTCGGGCGATGAATGAGGGGTCTTCGCCCCCTTCGATAAGCCGCGCTAGCCAATAGAGCGCTGCATCGGGATCGCTCCCACGGATGCTCTTGATCAGGGCTGAGGCTATGTCGTAGTGCATCTCCCCTCCTTTGTCGAAGGCAATGGGATTCTCCTGCACCCTGGCCGATACAAGTTCGTTGGTGATGACGACCTGCTTAGAGGAGGTGGACATTACGACGAGCTCGAGCGCACCCAGGGCTCGGCGGGCATCACCACCCGAGAGGTGTATGATGGCCTCGGTCTCTCGTAGCTCGATCTCTCGCTCTCTGAGTAGGACGTCTGTGGCGATGGCATGCTTGAGCAGGGCGATGATAGCCTCTCCCTCGAGGGGGCGTAGCGTGTAGACCTGACAGCGAGAGAGTAGGGGGCGTATGACCTCAAAGCTGGGGTTCTCTGTCGTAGCTCCAATCAAGGTGATGGTGCCTCGCTCAACGGCTCCGAGTAGGGAGTCTTGCTGGCTCTTGGAGAAGCGGTGTATCTCATCGATGAAAAGCACTGGTCGATGTCCCGAGGAGAATATGCTCGACTGCTCGGAACTAGCTCTCTCGATGACTTCGCGCACGTCCTTGACACCAGCATTGATGGCGCTAAGGGTGTAAAACGATGCCCCCAGCGAGCGCGCGATGATCTCCGATAGCGTTGTCTTGCCCACCCCTGGAGGACCCCAAAAGATGACGCTGGGCATACGCTTTTGATCGATCATCTGCCTAAGGGTTGCCCCAGGGGAGACGAGGTGCTCTTGCCCAAAGTAGGCATCGAGGCTGGTGGGGCGCATACGTTCGGCTAGTGGTAGGTGTTGCATATCTGCTTGCTAGAGGGTGGGTAAACTATTGGGGTGCGAGGTCTTCTCCTAGGGTGGGGGCGAAGTGAGGGGCGATGGCACGGAGCGTTCGTTGCAGTCCTAGGAGACCAGCTCTGCGGATGGCGGATCCAGCGAAGAGACGGTCGAACTGCTCCTGCTCCATCGTCTCTATATCTCTCGGCCTTAGCCTGAGGATCTCCCAGCGCGGAGCAAAGTCTCTCACCCTGGTAGGCCTTGCCCACCTATTCCAGGGACAGACATCCTGGCAGGTGTCGCAACCATACAGGCGCCCCCCGAGTAGAGGGGCGAGTTCTGAGGGAATAGCCTCGCTTGATTCGATAGTTAGGTAGCTGATACAGCGACGGGCATCCATGCGTCCACCGCCTAGTAGAGCCTTGGTCGGGCAGGCTTCCAGACACCGCTGGCATGTCCCGCAGCGGTTGGGCAGAGGGCTATCGGGGGAGAGCTCTAGGTTAGTGAGTAGACACCCCAGCAGGTAGTAGCTTCCCATGCGAGGAATGATCAGAAGTCCGTGCTTCCCTCGCCAGCCTAGCCCTGCGCGCTCGGCCCAGTAGCGCTCGAGGATAGGGGCTGAGTCAGCAAACGCTCGTCCCGTAGCGGTGGGCTCTACCTCACGGACGATGAAGTCTAAGAGCTGATCTAGCATCTTCTTGACCACCTTGTGGTAGTCGCGCCCATAGGCGTATTTGGCAATCTGTGGTAGTTGTGCCTCTTGGCGAGCGCTGGGGTAATACCCGAGGGCGACGACGATGAGGCTACGACAGCCCTCCACCAGTAGCCGTGGGTCTCGTCTGAGCTCTGTATTGCGCTCCATATAGCTCATCGAGCCATGATGCCCAGCCGAGATCCAGGCCTCCACCCCAGCGTATATGTCATCGGGGACGGCCTCGGCTCGGGCTATCCCACAGGCATCAAAGCCGAGACGTATGGCCTCGGCTTTGATACTCTCGGCCACGGCTGGTGGCAGATAGGTTCCTGACATATAGAGCAGGTAGGAGCTAGGGATGCTTATACACCCATGCCTCAGAGAATGTGGCTGGCAGTTGGCTCATGTACTTGTAGGCCTCTTGGGCAGAGGCAAACGAGGCTGCCGAGATGCGATAGACGCGTCGCCCAGAGAGCAGCTGGAGGCTCGGAAAGGTCTCTTGCTGAGCCCGCTTGTAGTGTGCGAGGATGAGCTTGGGCTCGCGCTCAGTGGCGATGATCACGTAGTACCGCCCCGCCTCGGGCTTGGCCAGTAGGTGTTGCAATTGCCCTGCCTCATCACTTTGGGGCGAGGTGGCCTCTGCCTTCTGAGGCGAAGGCTCTTGGGGCTGAGAGGTATAAGCTCCTTTCTCTAGAACAGGAGTAGCTATGGTCGCCTCGGAGTCTACTGAGGAGAAAATGCGCTGTACGCTCTCTTTGTCGGGAGCAAAGCTAGCGGTGAAGGGGCGCTGTACGTCCTCCACCTTCTCCTCTTGGATATATCCGCCCCAGGGGAGTAGAGCCGCGATAGCGATGACGGCCGCAGCTGCATAGTTGATCGCCTTGCGTGGGATGCGCAGGTGTAGATACTTGCGCTTCTCGGCCTCTGACGTCGCTTGGTCTAGGGCAGGGCTAGCCAGCTCTTGAGCGCTGGCCGTGTGGCAGGAGAGCTTAGGCATAGAAACAGCTCCGAGCCCATAGCTAGAGCTGTTGAGAAGGGCTGAGGGTTGCTCCTCAAAAAGGATACGCCCCTCCTGGCTCAGGGACATGGTGCCGATACCAGGGAGGGCATATTGCCCCCGTTGTACGAGGTCTTTACGGAGCTGTCGAATATCATCCTCGACCATGAGGCGAGCACGGCGCAGGGATATACCATAGCGACGTGCATAGCTTTGGGCGAGTAGGCCATCGTGGTGCGTCAGCCCCTCATGAAAGTGTACCGACACGCCCGGAGGGTATGCCAGCAGACTCTCTGAGTCGAACCTCGCAGGTGTCGCCTCCAAGACAAAGCCTCCCAGCGAGGGGAGCACAGCGCACTCGTGCGCTAGGAGTTGCTCTTGTATATGACTGGCTAGTCTATGGGTCATAAAATCCGTCTGTCTTGTCTCTGATAATGCTTGGTGCCATACAGCTCCTAGTGAGCCAGGCTACTATCCTACAAAAATAATGATTTTTGCACATCTACACAAAGCCTAATGTGTTGTCTGGGGTTATCTTAGAGGTTGATAGGCGTTGCTGTTGCCTAGATCTAAGCCCTCGGAGGGCTACGATCAGGTCTGTCGTAGTGGGGGCTCTTGCCTCGGATGACGACGAGGCTACCTGCTCCGAACTAGATGGGTATTAGTGCGCTCGCTCAGTCATCGCAAGGGGAGCTACCTAGCCCCCTTCAGCGCTCTAGGTTAACGCGAGTTCGACGTAAGGAGACATGTTGTTTGGTGCACAAGTGCCTATAAGCCAGTATTTTTGTATCCTTGTTGGATACATTGCAATCACGAAGATAAGTCTGCTCATAAGCTGTTTGCTGGTCGGAGAAAGTCAAAAAGCTTATTTGAGAGCAAAAGAAAAGCCTAGGAAGCCTACCTCTCAAAGCAAAAAAGCATTAACTAAGAGCGTTTTATACTGATCTCCTTACGCCGGACTCGCGTTAGGTTAGAGCTCCAAGGCGATGCAACCTAGAGCGCTTTTTGGGGTGGATGGCGGAGGGCAGCAGTCAAAAAACTCTAGTAGATCTTTTTCTGAAAAGTAGTAGATCTTTCTCGAAAAAGTAGTAGATCTTTCTCGAAAAAGTAGTACATCTTTTTTGAGAGAGATGTACTAGTACCATTGAGGTCAAAATGAGGCAATGGATCAGTGTTGATGGCTTGGAGGGGCGTCTTGATGCAGTAGCCCTATGACAGCTCAGCGCCCAGCAGTCGAGTGATTGACTGCTGGGCGCTGGTTTTAGTAACAACAGAGGGGCTTTACTTCTTGAGTGT
>JBGYQR010000041.1:0-2741 GCA_041839075.1 Porphyromonas sp. | reverse complement strand
GGCTCATCCTTTGTACACCATCCTGTCTCCTAGTCGGAGCCGAGATATGGTGCAGTCGCTGATAGACTTTGGTGAGCAAAACCAGGGGCATCTACCCGTTTGGACGATGTGGGCTAGTGAGACCGATATGATGATAGGCTACCACTCTGTCCCTGTGATTGTAGAGGCTATCCTCAAGGGAATTTATACTCCCCGAGATCCCCAGCGTTTGACAGCGCTACTACGTACTACGGCCGAGCGCCATGGATATAGAGGTCTCGATGAGTATCGCCAGTATGGATATGTCCCAGCTGATAAGCATCGCGAGAGCCTATCGCTGACGCTCGAGTACGCCTATGATGATGCGGCCATCGCAGCCTGGGGCAAACAAATTGGCGACCAAGCTCTGTGCAGTACCTATACCAAGCGAGCCGAGAGCTACAAGCACCTCTGGGATCGGGAGACAGCATTCCTGCGCCCTCGGCTATCTGATGGGCGCTTCAAGGCACCTTTTGATCCCTTTGCCTATACCGAAGATGTTACCGAGAGCAATGCCTATCAGTACTTGATGAGTGTCCAGCACGACCCCGAGGGGCTAATGGCTCTGATGGGTGGGCACGATAGCCTAGCTCGTAGGCTCGATAACCTCTTCTCTGAGACGACACCAGGGCACGTCGAGCTCCCCATCTTCTCTACGGGGATGATTGGGCAGTACGTACAAGGCAACGAACCAGGGCATCATGTCCCCTGGCTTTATAATGTCGCCCGCCAGCCCTGGAAGACGGCCGAGATCGTGCAACGCATCTGCCGAGAGCTCTATACCTCACGTCCCGATGGCCTATGTGGCAACGAAGACTGTGGTCAAATGTCGGCCTGGTATATCTTTGCCTCTATGGGCTTCTATCCGCTGGATCCCGTGTCGGGGCGTTATGAGCTCTCGGCTCCGCTATTTGAACGTAGCCAGATTGCCCTCGATAGTGGCAAGACCTTTGTCCTAGAGGCGCGCGGGCTCAGCGCCAATAGGCGTTATATAGAGCGAGTAGAGATCGATGGTAAACCCTGGAGAGAGAGCTACATTACCCACGAGCAAATCTCGCGAGGCGCTCACGTCGTGCTGGTGATGACTGACCAAAAAGGCCACTGCTGGTACTAGATCTTTGGCCAGGGCGTTATTACTCTGTAAATACAATCCTCAAGAAAAGCTATTTATGCAATCCAATAAGACTTATCAAATCCTATGGGCAGACGACGAGGTCGATTTGCTCAAACCTCATATCCTCTTCTTGGCTCAAAAGGGCTACGAAGTAACGCCTGTGCTGAGTGGTGTAGATGCCCTCGATGCTATTCAAAATCAGCACTTCGACCTCATATTCCTCGACGAGCACATGCCAGGGCTTACGGGGCTAGATACGTTACAGCGCATCAAAGAGCTCAAGCCCTATATCCCTATTGTGATGGTGACCAAGAGCGAAGAGGAGGAGCTGATGAACCAAGCCATTGGAGGTAAGATTGCCGACTACCTCATCAAGCCCGTCAATCCCAATCAGCTCCTCTTGTCTCTGAAAAAGAACCTCCACAAGAGCTCCATCATCAGCGAGACGACGACGACCAACTACCGCCAGGAGTTTACAAGGCTCTCGATGAGTATGAGTGATAAACTAGGCCTCGACGAATGGAAGGAGCTCTATCGTCGCCTAGTATATTGGGAGGTAGAGCTTGAGAAAGGCGAATCGCAGATGCAGGAGCTCCTCGAGATGCAAAAGGCAGAGGCAGGTCGCCTCTTTGCTCGCTACGTCTCACGCAATTATGAAGACTGGCTCTCTACTCCAGAGGCGCGTCCCTTGATGAGCCCTGATCTCTTCAAGACGAAGGTTTTCCCCTTGCTCGATGCAGGAGAGAAGGTGTTTTTCATCCTCATAGACAACTTCCGCCTCGACCAATGGGAGAGTGTCAAGTCTTTGCTCAGTGAGTTTTATACATTCGACGAAGATATGTATCTCTCTATCCTTCCGACGGCGACGCAGTATGCACGCAATGCGATCTTCTCGGGATTGATGCCTCGAGACATAGCAGAGATGTTTCCTGATCTATGGGTCGATGAGGAGTCCGAAGAAGGGAAGAACCTCAACGAAGAGCCCATGATACAGACTCTACTAGATCGCTACCGCAAGCGTTACAGCTTCTCCTACAACAAGGTCTATGAGGCGAAGTTTGGAGAGCGACTATTGACCAACCTCAATACTCTAAAGCAGTACGACCTCAATGTCATCGTCCTCAACTTCGTCGATATGCTCTCGCACGCACGTACAGAGAGCAAGATGATACGAGAGCTTGCCAACTCGGAGGCTGCTTATAGATCTTTGACCAAGAGCTGGTTTCGCCACTCGACGACCTACAACCTCTTTCGCCGTATAGCTGAGCTCGGCTACAAGGTTGTCTTGACCACCGACCACGGCACCATTAGGGTCAAAAACCCCATTAAGGTGGTGGGCGATCGCAATACCAATACCAACCTTCGCTACAAGGTGGGCAAAAGCCTGAGTTACAACCCAAAGGAAGTGCTAGAGATAGCTCATCCTGCCAAGGTTGGACTACCACAAACCGCCCTGTCTGATAAGTATATCTTTAGTCTAGGACGGGATTTCTTCGCCTATCCCAACAACTACAACTACTACGTCCAGTACTACAAAGATACCTTCCAGCACGGGGGTGTCTCGCTTGAGGAGATGCTCGTCCCTCTGATTACGATGCGACCCAAGTAG
>JBGYQR010000040.1:0-3989 GCA_041839075.1 Porphyromonas sp. | reverse complement strand
AGAGCAATTAGACGACCTCATACAGCGACATCACCAGCTAGGGCTATATCTCGACATCGACACCAAGCGCCTACAACTCTCTGAGCAGGAGCTACGTGCAGCCGACCCTACCCTCTGGGAAGACCGAGAGCGAGCCGAAGCTCAGATGCGCCTCGTCGGGGAGCTCAAGAAGTGGATCACCACCTACGACTCTGCCCAGCGACTTATCGAGGAGGTCAAGACAGCCATTGAGTTTGTGCGCGAGGGTATCTCCAGCCCCGAGGATGTAGACCTTGCCTATGCCAACGCCCTAGAGTGTATCGAGGCCGCTGAGCTACGCAATATGCTACGCGCCGAGGAGGACAACCTCGGAGCTGTCCTCAAGATCAACGCTGGAGCTGGTGGCACAGAGAGCCAAGACTGGGCGAGTATGCTCGCTCGTATGTATCTGCGCTGGGCCGAGAAGCAAGGCTACAAGATCACCATCACCAACTGGCAAGACGCCGAGGAGGCTGGGATCAAGACGGCTACCATGCAGCTCGAGGGCGTGCAGGCCTATGGGTTTCTCAAGGGGGAGAACGGCGTACATCGTCTCGTACGTATCTCTCCGTTTAATGCCCAGGGCAAGCGCATGACGAGTTTCGCCTCTGTATTCGTGGTACCCCTAGTCGATGATACGATCGTCGTAGAGGTCAATCCCGCCCTTATCAGCTGGGACACCTTCCGCTCGAGCGGTGCTGGAGGGCAAAACGTCAATAAGGTCGAGACAGGCGTACGTCTACGCTATCGCTACACCGACCCAGAGACGGGCGTCGAAGAAGAGATTATCATCGAAAACACGGAGACGCGCTCGCAGACTGACAACAGGGATAACGCCATGCGACTGCTACGCTCACAGCTCTACGACAAGGAGCTCGAGAGACGTCGAAAGGCGCAAAGCGAGATCGAGGCCAACAAGAAGAAAATCGAATGGGGCTCTCAGATCCGAAGCTATGTCCTTGATGACCGGCGCGTCAAAGACCACCGCACAGGCTTCCAGACCAGCAATACCTCTGCCGTGTTGGACGGCGATATTGATGGCTTCATCAAGGCCTATCTGATGGAGCTAGGGGCGAGCGAAGTCTAAGCCCTAGCTCCCTACCCTACCTCTATCTCCCCCCTCACCCCTATGCAAAAAACGATCCTCAGCATCTCCCTGGTTGCCTCCCTGTGGGGCACCCCTCTTGGTGCTCAGCAGATAGCGGGCGAGCCCTCGCTCAATCCGCTCGTCCAGCAGACGACGATGGGAAGTGCTACCATGCCTGCTCCAGAGCGCTTTCGCCTAGTCGTGGATGCCCCCCGGCGCTCATCGCTCGCCCTGAGCTCCATCTCTCAATGGCTCAATATACCTGCCGGCAAAGCCTCCAAGGGTAGCCTACCACTAACGCTCGGTATCCGAGGCGACAAGGCCACCAGCAAGGTTGCTCACCTCGTCCCCACTCGCTCTGAGGGGTACTACCTCTCTGTCTCCCCTCAGGGTATTACCATTGCAGGGGCTGACGAGAGGGGGCTGTTTTATGGTCTACAAACCCTCCGCCAGATGCTCGCAGACGGAGAGCTAGCCCTCGGTACGATCATCGACTATCCGGATGTGCCTTATCGAGGGGTCGTCGAGGGATTTTATGGTACCCCCTGGAGCTACCAGGATCGGCTTAGCCAGCTGGAGTTTTATGGGCGCAACAAGCTCAACGTATATATCTATGGCCCCAAGGACGACCCCTACCATAGTGTACCCAACTGGCGCCTACCCTACCCCGAGCAAGAGGCTGGGCAGATCAAAGCGCTTGTGGACTATGCCCATGCCAATGGCGTTATTTTCTACTGGGCCATTCATCCAGGGCAAGACATCAAGTGGACGACTGAGGATCGCGATGCTCTGCTGAGCAAGTTTGAGGCCATGTACCAGCTTGGGGTGAGAGGCTTTGCCGTCTTCTTTGACGACATCTCGGGCGAGGGGACGCGCGCCGACAAGCAGGCTGAGCTCCTCAACTATATCGACGACAACTTCATCAAGCCCAAGGGTGACATCGCCCCCCTGGTCATGTGTCCGACCGAGTACAACAAGGCCTGGAGTCGTATCGAGCGAGGTTACCTGCCGACCCTAGGGCAAAGCCTCAACCAGGGTATCGAGGTCATGTGGACGGGCAATACCGTAGTGGCAACCATCGACAAGCCCGATATGGAGTGGATCAATGGGTACATCAAGCGCAAGGGCTATGTGTGGTTCAACTTTCCCGTCTCCGACTTCGTGCGCAACCACCTTTTGCTCGGCGAGACCTATGGCAATTCGCTCGATATTGCAGAGGATGTATCGGGCTTTCTCTCTAATCCTATGGAGCATGCCGAGAGTAGCAAGATCGCCCTATACTCCATCGCCGACTATACTTGGAATATGAAGGCCTACGACTCCGAGGCCTCTTGGCATAGGGCTATCAAGGCCGTCTTCCCCGAGGCCCCCGAGGCTCTACTGACCTTTGCCAGTCACTCCTCTGCCCTAGGCGACAACGGACACCGCTTTGATCGCAAAGAGAGCGTAGCCCTACAGCCTACCCTAAGCCGCATCATCGATGGTCGTGCCACAGACTCTGACCTAGAGCGTATAGCCATAGAGTGCCAGAGCATTCGCTTTGCCGTCAATCGCCTACTGGCCTCTGAGAGCAACCCCAGTATGCTGGAGGAGATGAGCCCCTGGCTCAAGATGGCTAAGCTCGTAGCTGAGTATGGCTCCTCTATCATGGCCATGGATCCCACTCGTAGGGAGACATTTTTCTCTCTCTACAAGCAGGCTCAGACGCTCCAGCGCCTCATGTACCTACTCGACATCAGCGAAAACCAAAATCCCTACCAACCTGGCGTCCGCTATGGCTCCCAGCTCCTACTCCCTGCCCTCAATGCACACCTGGCCCGCCAGGTAGAGCGCTACAATACAGCGACGGGCGAGGGGTTGGTTGTCGAGACGAGCTATACCCCCTTTGTCCTCAGTAGTACAATCGCTCAGCTCATGCACCAGCCCATACAGACCAGGGGCAAGCAGATCAGCATCTCGCCCTCCAACGAAGTCATCAGCTGGGCTCCAGGCAGCAGCATCACCTTGCAGGCTCGTCACGGGGAGCGCATCAAGACCCTGAGCCTCGACCTAGGGAGCAAAGACCTCGCCACAAGCCTACGACTAGAGATACTCGTAGCGGGTGAGTGGCGACCCATCACCCTGCAACAAAAAGAGGGGGAGACAAGCCTGCGCCCCGCGAGCTCCCTCGAGGCCATAGCGCTACAAGGCATACGCCTAAGCTATGTCGGAGACTCTCCGAGGGAGCTACGTCTGAGACAATTTCGCTTTACCATCCAATAACCTTCTCGCTGTCATGGGACGTATCTTAGCCATCGACTACGGACGCAAGCGGTGTGGCGTAGCCGTTACGGACATTCTACAAATCACGCCTGGAGGGTTGGGGACTGTGCGCACCTGCGACCTCATGGCCTTCCTCCAGGACTATATCTCCCGAGAGCCCGTCGAGCGCATCCTGGTCGGGCAGCCGCAACAGATGAATGGCGAGGCTTCGGAGTCTATGGTCTACATACGCCCCTTTGTGCGCAAGTGGCAAGAGCTCCATCCCGAGATCCCCATTGAGTTTGTCGATGAGCGCTTCACCTCTCGCCTAGCCCAGCGCGCTATACTCGAGGCTGGTATCGGCAAGCAACGACGCCAAAACGATCGCGGCCTCGTAGACGAGATAAGCGCCGTGATCATGCTCCAGTCCTATCTAGAGGGACGTCCGTTGCGCTACTGACGGGTGGCTCGCCTCCGCCCCCTATCGCCCAAGAGAGGGGATGCTGAGTTAGACCTCCCAAACGCTCTAACTTAGAGCCCTGAGGGGCTTTACCTTAGACCTCCCAAGCGCTCTAACTTAGAGCCCCGAAGGGCTTTACCTTAGACCTCCCAGGCGCTCTAACTTAGAGCCCTTGGGAGGTCT
>JBGYQR010000039.1:0-6031 GCA_041839075.1 Porphyromonas sp. | reverse complement strand
GTGGCGGCAGGTGCCCTCAGCTTTGAGGATGGTCTGCGCCTGGTCAGCAAGCGCGCCATGGCTATGCAGGCGGCTTGCGAGGTGCAGCCCTCTACGATGGCCGCTGTGCTGGGTCTCAGCGACGACAAGGTCGTAGAGGTACTAGCGGGCATTACCGATGAGGTCGTGGTGGCGGCCAACTTCAACTGCCCTGGCCAGCTAGTTATCTCGGGCACTGTGCCTGGGGTGGAGCGTGCCTGCGAGGCGCTCAAGGCGGCAGGAGCCAAGCGTGCCCTCCCCCTCAAGGTCGGTGGAGGCTTCCACTCGCCCCTGATGGAGCCTGCCAGAGAAGAGCTGGCTAGGGCTATCGAGGAGACCTCGTTTGCCACGCCTCGCTGTCCGATCTACCAAAACGTGGTAGCCTCGGCCGTCAGCGACCCTGCCGAGATCAAGCGCAACCTCATCGCCCAGCTGACGGCTCCAGTGCGCTGGACCGAGAGCGTGCAGGCCATGGTGGCCGATGGGGCTACTCATTTCATCGAGCTGGGCCCAGGCACCGTCTTGCAGGGCTTGGTCAAGAAGATCTCTCCCGAGGTAGAGGCCGAGAGCCTGGCGTAGGCCATTGCCCCCTTACCCCATACTAGGCCATCCGCCTATGACCTACCGCGCAGGTAGGGCGTAGGCGGAGCGCTTTGTCGTATGGGCAGATTTTTGCACCTTTGCTGTTGGGTAAATGGTAATAAACCTTTCGTTTTCATAACTTCTTTTCTCTACCTCTTGTGGTTTGCGGGAGGTGGCATATTACTCTTATTACAATTGTCATTGCAATATGGCCATCGCTTTGTCCATACTCTTTTTCCTCATCGGTATAGCCCTGATTGTTTTTGGGGCTAACGCGCTAACGGATGGTTCGGCTGCCCTTGCCCGCAGGCTGGGTCTTAGCCCGCTGATGGTGGGGCTCACCATCGTTGCCTTCGGTACGTCGGCTCCCGAGCTCGTCGTTAGCCTCACCTCAGCCCTCAAGGGGAGTAGCGATATATCCCTGGGTAACGTCGTGGGGAGCAACTCGTTTAACGTCCTGGCTATCGGCGGGGTGGTCGCCCTCATCGCTCCTCTACGGGTAACGCGTAGTACCGTCAGACGCGAGATACCGCTGATGCTACTGGCCTCGCTGGTGGTGAGCGTGATGGCCTTCGACCACCTCTTCTCGGGCATTGGGGCGACGATCAACGTCATCGATCGAGGTGAGGGGCTGGTACTGCTCGGTTTCTTTGCCATCTTCCTGGCCTATACCATTGCCATCAGCAAGCCCGAAGAGGGGGCTCCCCTCCTTGTCGATGCTCCCAGTGCCGAGGCGACTGCCTCTGCCCAGGTAGAGGAGCAGGCGCCCAAGAAGCAGAAGCCCGTCTGGGTGCTCCTATTGCTGATCGTCCTTGGTCTGGGCGGGCTTGTCTTTGGCGGACAGCTTTTCGTCGATGCGGCGACAGACATTGCACGTGCCCTGGGGATGAGCGAGGCCGTCATAGGTCTTACCCTCGTAGCCGCAGGTACCTCTATGCCCGAGCTAGCCACTAGTGTGGTGGCAGCGATGAAGGGCGAGCACGAGCTAGCGCTGGGCAATATCGTGGGCTCGGGGATATTCAACATCTTCTTCATCCTCGGAGCTACGGCGACCATCACACCTATATATGTCTCTGGCCTAGGGATGCTCGACTTTGTGGTGATGATCGTCTCGGCTGCCCTCTTGTACCTCTTTGCCGTCTTCTACGGCGAGCGTACCATCAGCCGTCTCGAGGGCGGACTGCTCCTTGGAGGCTATATTGCCTATACCACCTATCTGCTCATGCAGGTATAACCCCCTCCCCCCTAACCCTCTAATCCTTGTCCTCTATGCAGATCACAGACCTTGTCTATACCCCTAGCTTCACGCCCGAGGAAGAGGCGCTCGTCGAGCGAGAGTATCAAGCCTTGCGAGAGGCTTACCTGGCGAGCAACCACCGCAAGAAGGTCGAGCAGATCGACCGAGCCTTCCTGCTGGCACGAGTCGCTCATGGTAGCACCCGGCGGCAGAGTGGTGAGCCCTATATCCTCCACCCCATCGCTGTGGCACGTATCGTGTGCAGCGAGCTGGGCATGGGCTCTACGACCATCTCGTGCGCCCTCTTGCATGATGTGGTCGAGGATACGGACTATACGATAGAGGACATAGAGGAGCTCTTTGACGCCGGCGTAGCGCGTATCGTCGATGGTCTGACCAAGGTCTCCAAGATGTCCAAGGAGGACGCGGCTCTGGCCAAGGAGGAGTCGATGCGCAAGCTCCTGAGCGCCATGCAGGTCGATGCCCGCGTGATGCTGGTCAAGCTAGCTGACCGCCTGCACAATATGCGCACCATGGCCTCGATGCTTCCCTCCAAGCAACAGCGTATCTCCAACGAGACCCAGCGCATCTACGCCCCGCTGGCCGACCGCCTGGGGCTGTACCTTATCAAGACGGAACTGGAGGACCTGAGCTTCAAGTACGAGCATCCCGATAGCTACGCCTATATCCAGTCGCAGATAGCTCTGACGGAGGTCGATCGGGAGCGCCTTTTTGAGGGTTTCATCCGCTCCATCTCGCAGATGCTTGACGCGCGCAAGGATATTACCTCGTACGAGATCAAGTCGCGCGTCAAGGGGTGCTACTCGATCTGGCGCAAGATGCAGAAGCTCGGGCTTCCGTTCTCCGAGATATACGACCTGTTTGCCGTGCGCATTGTCTTTGACTGTCAGGGGATCGATGAGGAGGACTGCTGTTATAGTATCTTTCGCCACATCACGCGCCTGTACCACCCACGCCCCGACCGCACTAGAGACTGGCTCTCCGCGCCCAAGGGCAATGGCTACCAGGCTCTGCATACGACGGTCGTGACCCCTGGGGGTAAGATGGTCGAGGTGCAGATCCGCTCTAGACGTATGGACGACATCGCCGAGCAGGGCATCGCCGCCCACTGGCGCTACAAGGGCGACTACGCCGAGATCGACGACCATATGGCCGAGTGGTACGACAGCATCGCCAGCATCCTGAGCAACCCCTCGCCCGAGGGGATGGACCTCATCGAGGAGTTGCAGTCGAGCCTGCGCTCCAAGGAGGTCGTGGTCTTCACGCCCAAGGGCAAGACGGTCGAGATGCCCAAGGGGGCTACGGCGCTCGACTTTGCCTATGCCCTGAGCCGCAATATCGGCAACGTCGCCATCGCTGCCAAGATCGACGGACAGCTCGCCCCACTGGGTACCCCTCTGACTAGTGGAGCCAAGGTCGAGATCATCACCACGCAAAAGTCGCAGGCCTCCCCCCAGTGGCGCCAGCTGGTCATTACCTCTAAGGCGCGCAAGGAGATCGAGCGCGAGCTACGCCAGCAGATGCAGGCACAGGCCCAGGAGGGCGAGCGCCTGCTCCGTGAGCACCTAGAGGCAGGCCAGGTGCCCTATGCGCAGAGTATCGTGGACAAGCTCACCTACCACTTTGGCTTCTCTCGTCCCGACGAACTGCTCGCCAGCATAGGCAAGGGGACGCTGAGCCTAACGGCAGATATCGCCCCAGCCCTACGTAAGAAGGGCGTCATGCGCTCGATGTGGGATATGGTGAGGCAACCCTTCACCCGCTCCAAGGGTGTGCTACCCTCTGCCCCCGCTCAGACCTCGAAGCCTGCAACCGCCCCCGAGCCTATCAACAGGAAGAAGGTCTATACGCTCACACATACTCCTGGGGGAGCGCTCAGCTATATCCCCGCCCCCTGCTGTCTGCCCGTCCCTGGCGACGAGGTGCTGGGGGTTGTCGTAGAGGACCCCTCGGGCACGGGCGAGCGCGTCGTCGTGCACCTACGCTCCTGCCCCGAGGCCGCGCGTATCAAGCGTCATGATGCCTCAGAGCTCATCTCTACCGCCTGGGGCAAGCATAGCCCCGAGTACCTCTTTGAGGCCTCTCTCTCCATCCGAGGTATCGATGGCGTGGGCGTGCTACATGGCATCACCACCGCGCTCTCGGCACAGAAGGGCGTCAATATCATTAGCCTCCAGGCGGCCGCGCGCGATGGCCTCTTCCAGGGGGGTGTTACCCTCCTGGTGCACGACAAGTCGGAGCTCGAGACCATCGTCCAGGTGCTGGGCAGCTGCTCGGGTATCGACTCTGTCTCGCGTACCAAGGGTTAGCCCCGCCCGCGCTCCTAGCTATACCTATCTATCTTGTCTATGAACGTCCTTTTCGTCAGTGGTATCGATACCAATATCGGCAAGAGCTATGCCACGGCCTACCTCCTTAGGCTCCTGCGCGATAGGGGCTACTCGGCCATCTCGCAGAAGATGATACAGACGGGCAATGTCGGTTACTCCGAAGACATCCAGCTCCACCGCCAGCTCCTGGGAGAGCCCCTCGGGGCGTACGACCTAGACGGTACCACCGCCCCACTCATCTTTAGCTACCCTGCCTCGCCTCATCTGGCGGCTCGCCTGGACGACCGCCCCATAGACCTAAGCCGTCTCGACGAGGCGACCGCCCGCCTCTCTAGCGCCTACGACATCGTCGTCCTCGAGGGCGCTGGCGGACTGCTGGTGCCTATCACCCAGGACTATCTGACGGCCGATTTCATCGCCGGGCGCCACTACCCTGTAGCCCTGGTTACCAGCGGGCGCCTGGGAAGCATCAACCATACCCTGCTCTCGCTTGAGGTCTGCCGGTCGCGTGGTATAGAGGTGCGCTATGTCGTCTACAACCGTTACCCACGTGTCGATGACCTCATCGAGGCCGACACCTATGCTTTCCTTGAGCGCTACCTCCTGCGCCACCATCCTACGGCAGAGCTCCTCTCTATGCCCGAGATGTCCTAGGCAGGTGGTTTGATGTATTACCCACTCTCAATCCCCCGAACTCCTTGATACCACCTACGGCTGGCCTACGCCCCTACCACCTCTTGACCAAGGCGGTAGGGGCTTCGTGCAATATGCGCTGCGACTACTGCTATTATCTCGAGAAGGAGGCTCTCTACTCCCCCGCTCCGCTGGCCTCTGCCTCGCCTCTGTCTAGGCGTATGTCCGATGAGCTCCTAGAGACCTTCGTGCGCGACTATATCCACAGCCAGCCCTTGGGAGTGCCTATTACCTTCAACTGGCACGGGGGCGAGGCCTTGCTTTTGCCCGAGGCTTTTTACCGCCGAGCCCTTGAGTACCAGGAGCGCTATGGCCGTGGCAGGGAGATACACAACACGCTCCAGACCAATGGGCTCTTGATGAATGAGGCCTGGGCCACCTTTTTGCGTGAGCACAACATCCTGGTCGGCCTCTCGCTTGACGGGACGGAGGCTCAGCACGACCGATATAGGCGTACGCTGGGGGGGCAGGGGAGCTTCCGCTCGGTCATGCGCGCCCTGGAGGTGATGCAGCGCGTGGGGACGGAGTTTAACATCCTCTCGACCATCAACCGCTTCAATGCGGACGAACCAACCCTCTACTACCGCTTCCTCAGGGGGCTTGGGGTGCGCTACATCCAGTTCACCCCTATTGTGGAGCGTGTCCGCCGAGGCATGGCGCGCTATAGCCATCAGCCCGCGCCCCGGCTGGCTGTCTCGCCCAAGGGGCGCGAGGGGCTCCTCGAGGGCGTAGAGCTGGCGCCGTATAGCGTCTTGCCCGAGCAGTGGGGCGACTTCCTGGTCGAGGTCTTTGACGAGTGGAGCACCCAGGATGTGGGCGAAGTATTTGTACAGCTTTTTGAGGCGACGCTGGCTGGGTGGCTGGGGCTGACGCCTGCCGTCTGCACGCTCGCTCCCGAGTGCGGACACGCTGGAGCCATCGAGCACGATGGTGCTGTGTATAGCTGCGACCACTATGTCTACCCCGACTATCGCCTGGGGTATATCCAGGAGCGTCCGCTCTCGGCGATGATGAATAGCCCCGAGCAGAGGCGCTTTGGTCGTCTCAAGCGGGAGGCGCTGACGGCTCAGTGCAGGGCTTGCCCCTACCTGCATGTCTGCCATGGCGAGTGTCCCAAGAACCGCTTTGCCTTCTCCCACTCGGGCGAACC
>JBGYQR010000038.1:0-8280 GCA_041839075.1 Porphyromonas sp. | reverse complement strand
TGTAGTGCCTGACGAGCATCTCGCGCTGTGAGCTTGCTCCCTAGTGAACGTATCTGCGAAGCACCCGCAACGATGTAGCGCTCGATTTCAATGCCGTAGCGCTTGACGTCGAACCATCGTAGACCTGAGTGTAGCGTCTCGATGCGACGCATATGTAGCAGTACCTGCAGGAACTGCTCGTGCTGGGTGTCGCGTAGAGAGAAGGTCGGATAGAGAGCCTTGCGAGGGGTGGGTACACTCACGGTGGAGTAGGGCGTACTGGTATTCCAACTGGCTATTGTCGTAGTGGTTAGTGGCTCGTAGCTATTAGTTGCATTGCTTAGCCAGACATTCATGTCGGCAAGAGCAGAGGCGTAGTCCCCCTTGTTGATGTAGGCTTCGGCACGCACTAGTAGCGTTTCGTCGGTAGTGAACTCGGGGTACGATGTTGCGTATACGAATGTCTGCTGGGCTACGTCAAGGAGCTTGCGGTGCACTGGTAGGCGTGGGTAGACCGTCTTGTCGCTCTCTGTTGATACGGGCTCTACCTTGAGCTCGCTTCCCGTTTGGCTAGCCGTCCACCAAGCAGCCTTGGCGAGTATAGTTTCGTTGGCTGCTATCGTCTGGCGATGGTTGTAGCGTCCGCCACGGGCATAGGGGCCGAAGTAGAGTGGTGAGGCAGTGGGGCCAGCGATGAAGAAGAGGTTGCTGGACGCATCGTAGTCGGCAACGAGCAGAGCACGATTGTTGAAACTCGTGGGGTCACTAGGTAAGGCCGTGATGGTCGTATAGTTACGTAGCACAGAGGCAGGGCTAGTGCCTACCACTTTGGTAGCGTACTCGATGGCTTTATCCCACTGTTGATAGTAGAGGTAGAAGCGTGCCGCGAGGGCATAGGCTGCCTTCTGCGTGAAGTGAAACTTCTTGCCCTCGGTGTAGATGGCATCATCGAGCAAGGGGATACCAGCCTCGAGATCAGCTGCGATGTGAGCGAAGTTGTCCGCTAGGCTCTCACGTGTATACTTGGTGTCTACGGATTTCTCGGCCTCTAAGCTGTAGGGAACGCCCAGCACGCTAGATGCGGTAGTGGGGTCGTAGGCCATAGAGAAGATGTTGGCTAGCACAAAGTGCCCATAGGCACGGCATACGAGAGCCTCACCCTTGAGGGCTCTATTCTCGGCAGTATCGGGGAGCTTCTCTAGGGCTTCGAGAGCCGTATTGGCCGTATTGATCGCCATGTAGTGATACGACCATAGAACGAAGGGACCGTCATTGTCGGTCTCGGTAACATCCTCCCAGGCAAAGACCTGGTCGAGGAAGCGCGTCGTATTGCTACGCATTTCCTGCGACTCCTGCACGTTGTCGCTTGACATCTCAGCCATTACAGTGTACAACCCGCCGACAGGATAGGCTGATACGAGGAGCTGCTTGACGGTCGCCGTTGAGTTTACCTCCATACGATCGTCGGGGAGGGTACTCAAGAAGTCGGAGCATCCGCTGAGCCCCATGAGGGAGAGCGTGCCCACCGCTAGCGATGTGATATATTGCTTCATTGTCATTGATTTGCTTTCTTAGTTGTATGACCACTAGGATTTAGATACCCACACGTAGGGTCAGGGTAAATTGACGAGGTAGAGGCGTCGCTACACCGCCCGAGTTGAGAAACTCGGGGTCTTGCCCATTGAGACGCTTGTCGGCATACAGGAGCAGAAGGTTGCTAGCCTGTAGCTTGAGACTAAGCGAATTGACAAATAGCGACTTGGCAAGGGCCTCAGGGAAGTCGTAGCTTAGAGCTATCTCCTTGAGGCGAATGAAGTCTCCCTTGGCAATGCGTGCTGTAGAGTAGTTGTAGGCACTATAGGCGTAGTTGAGGTGTAGGATGTTGTAGGCTTGCTCGCGTGAGGCGATGACGGGGACGTTGGTCTTGGCTTCGTTGCCGAAGGTTACCCAGCGATTGTCAAACTCACGAGGCGTAGCCTTGAGGTCGTCGTACGTACTGCTGAAGACGGGGTCGAGGCGCACCACGTTACCAAAGGCATAAGTGAGGAAGATGTTGAGGTTCCAGTTCTTGTACGTCAGCGTATTGCCGAGTGAACCGAAGTGCTTGGGATCGGCAGAGCCTTCGTACCGCAGGAAGTCAGTCTTCTGCTTCTCTTGGAAGTTAATACCCGTTATCGTCTTCTCGCCGTCTTGGTTGATGAAGGTAGGTAGACCAGCCTCATTGAGCCCTTCGAATGGGATCGAGAAGATAGAGCTCACGGGGTAGCCCTCGCGAGCGAAGCCCGAGCCCGTAACGAGGCGCGAGACACTCTCTCCACCATTGTTGAGCTTGGTTACCTTGTTGGTTGCATACGAGTAGACGAAGTCAGTTACCCACTTGAAGTCCTTGGTCTTGATATTGGTTGAGGAGATAGAGAGCTCTACACCCGATGAGCGCATCGAGGCTACGTTACCATACTTGAGGATATGACCATTCACCCCAGGGGTGGTGATGGGACCGATGAGGTCGAAGTTGTCGCGTAGATACCAGTCGGCAGATAGGTTGATACGGCTGTCGAAGAGCCCTGCATCGAAACCTAGGTTGAGCTCATGTTTCTTTTCGTAGGTGAGCTTGTTGTTCTCCGAGTTGGTGATCACGAGAGCTGCCTGCTGAGCCGTGTCGGGGAAGCGCCAAGGGGTATCGGCATTGATGATTACGGTCGAGTTGGTTACAGAGCTAGGCCCCTTGTCGGCCGTCAACGAATACGAGGCCTTGAGGGTAAGAGCCGATAGTGGTGATAGAGACTTGAACCAGCTCTCCTCATGTACATTCCACGCTGCTGAGGCATTCCACGTAGGTAGCCAACGTGCGCTAATGGCTTTACCCATCTTGTTGGAGCCTTCGTAGCGGAAGGTACCATTGACTGTGTATTTGCCAGCATACGAATAGGTAGCGTTGGCAAAGAATGCCACGTTGCGGTAATAATTATGCGCTATGGTGGTCAGCACTTCTCCCTGTTCCTTGAGCTGCTTGTAGAATAGTGGATCAATGAACTGTATCGAGCCCATACCGTAGATAATACCAGGGGCGCGATCGGTGCGGTTGTAGCGATCGAGAGAGTTGATCTCCATACCTGCATAGTAGCTCATGATGTGCTGGTCGTCCTTGCCGAGCGATGTATTGTACGAGCCTGATAGGCGAGTGTCCCAGCCGAGGAGGCTATACTCCGAGCGATTGCCAAAGCCCCCTTGAGGAAGTACCGTCTGAGGCTCTGTGTAGAGCTCGTAGGGATCCTTGTATAGGTAGGGATTCATGTTGCGAATGGTGGACGTTGCCATAGCTCGATAGGCCATAGACTGGTTGGAGTGCTCGGTAACGGTGTGCTCGGTGTTGCTACCCGAGTACTTCACGTCGCCTAGCAGGGCGATCTCCATGCCACGCATGGGCTTGTACTTGAGCTCACCCTGAAACTTGAGGTCTAAGACCGTTAGGTCGAGATAGTTATTGTTGAGCTCGTGGAAAATGTTGAAGGGGGCATAGTTGCGCGTATAAAACTCTGTGGGGTCAAGCGTCCTCGAGGAGTTGAGCGCATACGAGTAGGGGTTGATGTCGAAGTCACGGCTTACCTCTCCCGTTACGGGGTTGGTGCCACGGCTAACAGTACCAGGAGCCTTCTGTGTACGTAGGGCCGCGTTGGCCAGTACGTTGAGCGATAGGTTCTGATGGATGTTGTAGGTCGTGTTGAGGTTGGCCGTGTAGCGATTCACCTTGCTCTGTAGTGTCCACCCTGGGTCTACGAGGGCCGATACCGAGGCATACATGGTAGCCTTGTCGCTACCTGTGGTGATGCTTACTGAGTGATTGCTCATCACGTTGCTCTGGAAGAGGCGACCAAACCAATCCGTATTGCGTAGCTCTCCCTGTGCTAGGTAGCCTCTACGAGCCTTTAGCGTATTCTCTAGCTCGCCATTGTTTACAAGCTCCCACATCTTGCCGTAGATACCGCTCGATGCAGCGTTGGAGACGTCAGCTAAGTTGAGCCAGCCTTTTTCTTCCATCTCAATGTAGACGCCCATCTGCTGCTGGGAGTTCATGATGTTGAAGTCGTTGTAGCTAGGCTTGAGGCGATAGCTGTACTCGCCTGTGTAGGAGATCTTGCTTACGCCAGCACGTCCTTTCTTGGTTGTTACGACAATCACACCAGCCATAGCCCTAGCTCCGTAGATAGAAGTTGCAGATCCATCCTTGAGCACCTGGAAGCTCTCAATGTCGTCGGGGTTGAGCCCGGCGATAGCTGAGCTGATGAGTGTCGTGGCATCGCCTGAGGAGAGGGATGAAGCATCAATGTCTACCACATCGTCCATAACGACACCATCCACCACCCACAGAGGTTTAGAGGCACCGAGGATAGAGGTCGCTCCACGTACACGAATCTTGGGAGCCGAGCCAAAGGTCCCTGATACATTCTGTACGGATACCCCAGCCGCCTTACCCTCAAGAGCGCGAGTGGCATCAGCCATGCCGTCCATTTTGCTCTTTTCGTTGGAAATCTTGGTAGAGGCCCCTGTGAAGAGACGCTTATCCACTTTGACCATACCCGTCACGACAACTTCTTGCATCATCTCCGAGTCAGGGTATAGCACAATGCGCATTTCCTCCGTGGTGATAGGCAACTCAACGGTCTTCATACCAATATAGGAGACACGAAGAAATTTTGATGAAGCGGGAACCTTGAAGCGAAAGCGCCCATCAAGGTCAGTAGCCGCTCCTATCCCAGGCTGATCTTTCAAAACGACAGAGACTCCGATCATCGGTTCGTTATCCTCTGCCGAAATGACTACGCCCGAGACCACACGATCTTGAGCCAGAAGGGCTGTGGCCGATAGTAGCACTGCAATGACTGCCACTAGTACCCTCTGTACAAATGTTGTTTGTTTTGTCATAAATCTTATTAGTTATGTACCCCCCCCCATTTTAAGACCCTTGGTAGGGGAGGATGATTTCTTTCTTTTGGTAGACAATGACGTTCTCTTCTTGTAGGCAAAGATAACATTCTATTTCATAATTTGTGTACGCTAACACTTAAAAGGTGGGTCAAGAGGTTGGGGTCGTGTGCAAAACAATCGCCTCGATTAGTTAGTCTTGTCCTTAGCACGCCTTAGGGCTCTAGGTTAGATCGCCTTGGGGCTCTAGGTTAGCGCGCCTTGGGGCTCTAGGCTAGAGCTTGGGGGGAGGGGATGTCCCTACGTGGTACTGCGGGTGTAGGAGGATCGGCTGGTCGCCTGGCTGGCTCTGTGAGGCGCATGCGTCTATGGCAGTCATAATAATTAGGAATGGGTGCTGGTGGGTAGGTTAATTTTAATTACCTTTGCCATCGATAAGAACGAAACCAACTGCGTGGAGAGATTTGAGCTGATTGCAACCACGAGAAAAAATGCTAAACTAGGCACGGAGCATACCTCATGCTTCGTATCCCTCTGCCTGACAACTACAGGCTCCCCTAGTAACCCCGCTTTTCTCTCTAGCTGCTATCTCAAGCCCAAGCCCCTAGGCAAAAGGTCTTTAGATAACAAATAGTTAGTAAGTACAATGACAAGTAGACATTATCTATTCACCTCAGAGAGTGTCTCTGAGGGGCATCCTGATAAGGTCGCTGACCAGATTAGCGATGCCGTTCTGGACCAGTTTATGGCCCTCGACCCAGAGAGCAAGGTAGCGTGTGAGACGCTGGTAACCACTGGCCAGGTAGTGATTGCAGGCGAGGTCAAGAGCAACGCCTATGTAGATGTGCAGACGACGGCACGCCAGGTTATTCGCAAGATTGGTTATACCAAGAGCGAGTACTGCTTCGACGCCGAGAGCTGTGGCATCCTCTCTGCCCTACACGAGCAGAGTGCCGATATCAATAGAGGGGTAGACCGCTCCAATCGCGAGGAGCAAGGAGCTGGCGACCAGGGTATGATGTTTGGCTACGCTTGCCGAGAGACGCCCAGCTATATGCCTCTGCCCATTGCTATAAGCCACGCCCTGCTGGAGGAGCTAGCCCGCATACGCAAGCAGGAGCCTGAGCTCATGCCCTACCTACGCCCCGATGCCAAGAGCCAGGTTACGGTAGAGTACGATGGGGCGCATATGCCCCGCCGCATCCATACCATCGTCATCTCGACCCAGCACGACGACTTCATCAAGCCCGAGACCGATACGCCTGAGGCACAGCTCCAGGCTGATGAGGCGATGCTCGCCCGTATCAAGCACGATGTGCAGCATATCCTTATCCCTCGAGTGCTCCAGGCCTATGGCGAGGATATAGCGAAGCTCTTCGATGCAGACGTCCAGCTGTACGTCAATCCTACGGGCAAGTTCGTCATCGGAGGGCCCCATGGCGATACGGGTCTTACGGGGCGCAAGATTATCGTAGATACCTACGGTGGTAGAGCCTCGCACGGCGGGGGCGCCTTCTCGGGCAAAGACCCCAGCAAGGTAGACCGCTCGGCTGCCTACGCCGCTCGCCATATTGCCAAGAATATGGTCGCTGCCGGGGTGGCAGATCAGATGCTGGTACAGCTCTCGTATGCCATTGGCGTGGCTCAGCCTATCAATATCTTCGTGGACACACGTGGTACAGGCAAGACGGGGCTGAGCGATGCAGAGCTCGCCGGGCACGTAGCGCAGCTCTTTGACCTACGTCCCTACGCCATCGAGCAGCGCCTCAAGCTACGCAACCCCATCTACGAAGAGACTGCCGCCTATGGGCACTTCGGCCGTGAGCCTCGCGTGGTTATCAAGCATTTCCCCACCTACCACACGGGCGTGCAGGAGCGTACCGTAGAGCTATTCACCTGGGAGAAGCTCGACTACGTGGACGCTATTAAGAAGCACTTTGCTCTCTAGCCCTTAGGGCAGTCATATACCACAGCGGGGTGTCGCTCAGTCTGAGCGACACCCCGCTGTGGTATATGAGGCTATCTAGACCTCGGCTACAAAGCGTAGGCCGAGAAGGCGTACACCGTAATACCCGCGATGATCACATACACGAGGGCATAGGGCAGTGCCGAGCGCAGGATAGCTCCCTCTTGTCCCTGCTGGTCACAGGAGGCAGTGGCAATGGCGATACTCTGTGGAGAGATGATCTTACCACCCGTAGCCCCTGCCGTGTTGGCGGCCGCGAGCCAAGAGGTATCCATATTGAGCTGGCCTGCCACATTGGCCTGCAGTTTGCCAAAGAGGATGTTGGAGCTTGTATCACTACCCGTGGCAAAGGTACCGATCGCACCTACCAGCGGAGCAAAGAGCGGATAGAGCTCGCCCGTGGCCGCAACGAGGGCGTTGGCGATACACTCGATCATACCCGAGTGCGACATGACGGCGCTCATGGCCACGAGGCTGATGATGGTAATGGCGCTCTTGTTGAGCTTAACTACCGTCTTGCCCAGGATGCCAAAGAGCTTGCCGACGCTGACGCCCTGTACAAGTCCCCCGATGAATGCACCGAGGAAAAGCATCAGACCGGCGTTGGAGAGCCACCCGAAGCTAAAGAACTTGCCCTCGGGATAGATGGGCAGAGCAATCTTCGATACCCATGTGCTCTTGAGGAACGCGCTGATAGGTCCCGACAGCGGGCTAGCCAGTAGGATGAAGATGAGGATGAAGCCATACACCGACCAGGCACGTAGTAGCTGCCCCGTGGTGTAGTTGAGCTTCTTTTGCTCGCCCCGCTCCGTAACCTTGGCATAGATCACAAGGAAGATGATACACGCCACCGAGCCGATGATGGCAGGCGTCTCTGCCCCAATCCAATAGGCCGCAGCAAACTGTGCCACCAGCGAGATACCCCCTACCATGAGGGTCAGCAGGATATTGGGGAGAATGTACTTCTTGCTCGTATCGGTAAGGTAGAGGATAACGAAGGGGATCATGAACATCAACACCGTGAGTTGTAGCACGACGTCTCCAGCCACTATACGGACGACCTCGGGAAGCACATCGCTCCCGTGTGCCTCCTTGGCCAGGGTGATCACAGGTACACCCACGGCACCGAAACCTGTCGCAACGCTATTGCCAATCAAGGAAACCAAGGCCGAGAAGCCAGGCTTGAACCCAAGACCGATAAGGATAGCGGCAGGGATCGCCACAGCCGTACCAAAGCCAGCCATACCCTCGAGCAGTCCACCGAAGCCCCATACGATCAGGAGCACCTGTATGCGCTTGTCGCTGGAGATGCTCGTAAACTGTTGTTTGATGACCTCAATCTGCTTGCTCTCTAGTAGCACGTTGTAGCTATATATGGCCATCATAATGATGATGAGGATGGGGAAGATAGC
>JBGYQR010000037.1:0-3009 GCA_041839075.1 Porphyromonas sp. | reverse complement strand
CCTGGAGCCGATTGTATCTTGAGCTTGCTACCCTTCTTGACCGTTACCTTGCGAATGGTGTAGGCCTTGGGGTTGGTGTCGTAGTGGGCATCCTTGGCATCCGCGTAGATGGTCGCGATGTAGCGCTGACCAGCGGGGAGGAAGTCCAGGGTGAGCGTCGAGGTATGTCCCTGGTAGCCGGCGACGTTGCCAACGAACCAGTTGGGCGTTCCCTTGGCACGGCGCGCCACCGTGATATATTCGCCTGGCTCAGCCTCGAGGTAATGACTCTCGTCCCAGTCTACGGCTACGTCCTTGATGAACTGGAAGGCCTCGGGATGCTCGTCGTAATGCTCGGGCAGGTCGGCGGCCATCTGCAGCGGGCTGTACATGGTGAGGTACGAGCCGAGGGTGTTGCCAATGGTGGCCTTGATCTGATTAGTGTTGCCGGGGTTGAGCTTGCGCATATCCGTCTCGAAGATGCCTGGCGTATAGTCCATAGGACCACCGATCAGACGGGAGAAGGGGAGTATGGTCAGGTGGTTGGCATTGTTGCCCCCAAAGGCCTGGTACTCCTGCCCGCGTGCCGACTCCTGGGCTATGAGGTTGGGGTAGGTACGGCTAAGGCCCGTCATGTGTACAGCCTCGTGTGCATTGACCGAGATGCCATACTTGGCAGCCTCCTTGACGGCATACAGGTAGTGATTGACGAGCGACTGGCTGTAATGGTGCTCACCGCGGGGGATCATATCGCCAACGTAACCACTCTTGACAGCCGTGTAGCCGTTGTCCTTCATGAACTGGTAGGCCTGGTGCATGTGGCGCTCGTAGTTGCGTATCGAGCCCGAGGTCTCGTGGTGCATGATGATGCGCACGCCTTTGCTCTTGGCATAGTCGCGTAGCATCGCTACGTCGAAGTCGGGATAGGGCGTGACGAAGTCAAACACGTAGTCCTTGGAGAGGTCAAACCAATCCTCCCAGCCCACGTTCCAGCCCTCCACCAGGATGGCATCCATGCCGTGTTTGGCGGCGTAGTCGATGTAGTACTTGACACGCTCGTTGTTGGCCGAGTGCTTGCCGTTGGGCTTGAGCTTGCTGTAGTCGGTAACGCCCAGCTGTACAAACTCCGCCTCATCGGTGTAGGCCCAAGAACCCTTGCCTGTGATCATCTCCCACCACACGCCCATGTATTTAATAGGCTTGATCCAGCTGGTGTCTTCGTAGGCCGAAGGCTCGTTTAGGTTGTAGGTCAGCTTGCTGGCGAGTATGTCCCTGGCGTCGCGGCTTACGATGATGGTACGCCAGGGCGTGTTAAACGGAGCAGCGATGTGCCCGCGATTGCCCTGGGCGTCTGGCGTGAGCTCGGTCTTGAGGACGTAGGTCTTCTCGTCGAGCTCTATGTTGATGGCAGGGAAGTCGATGAGGGCAGCCTCGTGGATGTTGATATATAGCCCGTCGTCGCTCTTGAGCTGGAGGGGCGTCTGGAGGCCCGTCTTGCTGAAGGCGGCCTGCGAGCAGTTTTCGGTATAGGCCTTGTCAAAGAGGCTGCTCACCTGGCTGAGGCGACTGGTCGTATAGTCGTACTCTTGGGTGTCGTAGTCGCCTGGGATCCACCAGGCTTTCATGTCGCCCGTGAGGGCAAACTCGGTCAGCTCGCGCTTGACGACGAGGAAGTTTTGCCCCCGGCGTCCAGGAAACTCATAGCGCAGCCCCAGCCCGTCGTCGAAAAGGCGAAAGCGTATAGCCAGCAGGTTGCCCGTCTCCTTTTGGCGGAGGTTTACCAGGAGCTCGTTGTAGTGGTTGCGCACCTTAGAGACCTCTCCCCACACGGGCGTCCAGGTCTCGTCTACGGTGGCCGTCTGGGTGCCTGCTACCTCGAAGCCCTTGTCCATAGACAATTTGCTATCGGTCATCTCGAAGCCTAGTCGGCTGGTCTTGACTACGGTGGCACCATCGCCCATCTTGAGGGCGTAGGTGGGCTCGCCTGAGCCAGAGAGGGCAAACTCCATCGCCAGCTTACCGCTGGGCGAGGTGAGGCGCTGCCCGAGAGCCTCTAGGGTCGTCGAGAGCATCAGCCCCAGCCCTAGTGCTAGCATCATTCCTTTGTTCATACTCTATGTAGGTATAGTAATTGTTGTTTGTCGTCGTTCGTTATCGCCCGTAGAGATCGCTCCGCATCACTCGAAGAGCCCGCTCCGCATCGCCCGCAGAGATCACTCCGCATCACTCGCATCGCCCGCTCCGCATCGCCCGCAGAGATCACTCCGCATCACTCGCATCGCCCGCTCCGCATCGCCCGCAGAGGCCACCCCGCATCACTCGAAGAGCCCACCCGCAGGCAACCTGCTTGGCACAAGGGGGCTGTGGTTGTTGTATTCTTTTGTTCGCCTTACACTGGCAAAGTTTGCTCTACAACATATAAACAACCCTCCTTATATAAATGGTAAGGCTCGTCGCCTTACTCACTGCTCCCAAGTGTGGCACCATCGCCACAGAGTTTGCTGTACAACATATATCGGCCTCCGCCCATATACGGCGCGCACCTCTATGCGCACGACCTCTAGTGGACAAATGTAGTGTTTGTTTTCTAATCTAACAAAAAGATGATATAAATCAAAATTCTTTTAATGTGCAGTTCTATTTATAAACTGAACTGATTTCCTGCTTACTTTCTTATCTAACTCCCATTTACCCTGCCCCATCCTAGCCCTTGCGCGCCCACTCCTCCCCTGCCCTGCTTCCAAAAAGGTCTTGCACCGCTCCGCCTCGGAGGCGCCCGACACGCCTCCTCTAGAGCGCCCAACGGCCCCGCCTCAGCGCTCCGCCTTAGAGCCCTGAGGCGCTCTAACCTAGAGCCCCGAGACGCTCTAACCTAAAGCCCTGAGGCGCTCTAACCTAAAGCCCCGAGACGTTCTAACCTAAAGCCCCGAGGCGCTCTAAACTAAAGCCCTGAAGCGCTCTAACCTAGAGCCCCGAGACGCTCTATCCTAAAGCCCCGAGACGCTCTAACCTAAAGCCCCGAAGCGCCAT
>JBGYQR010000036.1:0-6900 GCA_041839075.1 Porphyromonas sp. | reverse complement strand
CTGGGAAGGGGAGGCGAAGCGATGGTCGTGAGCCAGAAGACCTGCATAGCCGTATATGCTTCGAGGAAAGCACAGCCCTCTCCCAGGGGGATCGGTCTCTCGCTAGAGACGCCCCCCACCTAAGGATCCTTCCTAAAGGGCTGGAATTTACCCCGTGTGGACGTGCCTGCTCCTCCTAGAGACAAGCGAGCAGGGTAGCCTGCCTGGCTACATTCGTGAGTTTAGTGACGACAAGGGAGCTTGTAGCGCCTCGTCCTCTCTAGGGCACCCCCCTAGACCAGGCTCGAGATCCGCCCGCAAGCTCCCTTGCCAGCTCCCTCCCCCCACCTCTAGACAACGATATAGGGTCGCCATCGAGAAACTATCCGATGGCGACCCTAGTGATGCCCAGGGGAGACCCTGCCTCCTATAAAAACTGGGCTAGGTGGGGTTACTTAAAAGAGTAGCGCTGATAGACGTTGTCTGCTCCGCCCTGTAGTAGCTCTTGGCACAGATCACTAACGTCTAGACCAAAGCCCTGCATCGCTCGACCTAGCAAAAACGAGATCGTATACTCTTGCCAGCCTACGCCGAGCCTACTAGCCTTTTGCGCGCCACGCTCCATAAAGAACCACATCTCATCTAGGGAGATGTAGTCGAGCTGATAGCACCACTTGGCCAAGCTAACCAAGCGGCACACATCCCACGCATAGGTAGACTTGACCGCCTTGACTTGGGCGGCGTCTAGATTGAGCGCTTGGGCTATCGATTGGGAGACGTCGTCATACATGGCCGTGTATTCGCTATCCTCTCCTGCTCTCTCGATCTGGGCATCAAACAGCTGGCTACGCTTGAGCTCTAGAAGATCCGTCAAGGTATGCCAAGCCGTCGGACGATCACTCACCCCCCATTGATCCTCGAGGCCCTTGGCGTACACCTTGGGGTCAGAGTCCAGGACGAGGCTCAGCACCTTTTCGCTACGGTAACGCGCCAGGATGGCGCCGAAGGTTAGCAGGCGCTCTTGCTCCTCGGAGAGGGGCGTCTGAGGATGAGTAGCGAGCCAGCGCTTAGCCAGCCTCTTACTCTTGAGGTGTATGTAGGTCGCAAACAAAAAGATCGCCAAGAAGAGGACGACCACGAGCCCAACGACAATGAGCACAATGTTGAGAAGCATAGGGTAATATGTATTTGTTAGTAATCTGCTATATGGGGCACGAGGCTATGGCGTCGGAGGGATGGTCAGTCTATACCAGCATGCCTACTCAGAGCGCCGACAAATTTACACATATTCCAATACGAAGCGCTATGTTTACAAACGTCTTTGCGCTAAAGCTACTCCTCTCTCCCCTTCCCCTCCATTACGACTGAGCCTTTGAGGTGTTTGCAGGGAGCTACGTCTGGCGACTCCCCGCAGAGAGCCGCCTAGGGGCATATCGGAGGGTGTGAGGCTTTTTGCTAACTTTGCAAGCCTAGGATTTTAATTACAAGACAGATATATCCTTCGCTTCAAAGAAGGCGTGGGGGAATCCTCGCCGAGCGTGCCCCCTCCTCCCAGTGTAAGACGACAGCAAGACATGATAGCGGCAATGAAAGAAGAACTGAGCAACCATATTCAAGAAGAAGCCAAAGGGCGTAGCCTCAACTTCATCGAGCAGATCGTAGAGCAAGACCTCAGAGACGGACTGCACGGCACCAAGGTACAGACCCGTTTTCCACCCGAGCCCAATGGCTACTTACACATCGGCCACGCCAAGGCCATCTGCATGGACTTCGGCATCGCCGAGCGATACAACGGCGTGTGCAACCTACGCTTCGATGACACCAACCCCGTCAAAGAAGACGTGGAGTATGTCGATGCCATCCGCGAGGATATTGAGTGGCTCGGCTTCAAGTGGGGCGACGTCTACTACGCCTCGGACTACTTCCAGCAGCTATACGACTTTGCCGAAGAGCTCATCCTTCGTGGCCATGCCTATATAGACGAGCAAAGTGCTGAGCTCATTGCCCAGCAAAAGGGCACCCCCACCACACCTGGCATCAATAGCCCCTTCCGCGATCGTCCAGCCCAGGAGAGCCTCGACCTATTTCGCAGGATGAACGCAGGCGAGTTTGACGAAGGCGCCATGATCCTGAGGGCAAAGATCGATATGGCGCATAGCAATATGCACTTCCGCGACCCCATCATCTACCGCATCATCAAGCATCCGCACCACCGCACTGGGCGCGACTGGAACGTCTATCCGATGTACGACTTTGCCCACGGGCAGAGTGACTACTTCGAGGGCGTAACGCACTCGATATGCACGCTCGAGTTTGTCGTGCATCGCCCACTATACGACTACTTCATCGACAGGCTCAAGGAGATCGACGGCTACAACCAGAACGACTACCGCCCCAGGCAGTATGAGTTTAACCGCCTCAACCTCACCTATACGATGATGTCCAAGCGCAAGCTCCTCCAGCTGGTACAGGAAGGTCTTGTAGCAGGCTGGGACGACCCTCGTATGCCGACCATCTGTGGCCTGCGTCGTCGAGGCTACACACCTGCCTCTATCAGAGGCTTCGTCGATCGCATAGGCTATACCAAGTACGATGGTATCATCGACATGGCGCTCCTGGAACATTCTGTACGCGAAGACCTCAATCGCCACGCTACTCGAGTAGCTGCCGTGCTCGATCCTATCAAGCTCGTCATCACCAACTACCCCGAGGGGCAGAGCGAAGAGATGACGTTTCAGAACAACCCCGAGGACGAGACCGCTGGAGCACACGCCATCACGTTCTCTCGAGAGCTCTACATCGAGCGCGAGGACTTTATGGAAGATGCTCCCAAGAAATATTTCCGTATGACCCCAGGTCAGGAGGTGCGCCTCAAGAGCGCCTATATCGTGCGTTGCACGGGCTGTCTCAAAGACGACGAGGGGCGTATCCTCGAGGTCTACGCCGAATATCTCCCTGAGACGCTCAGCGGACGTCCCGAGTCTAACCGCAAGGTCAAGGGGACTATCCATTGGGTCTCTTGTAGCGACAGCCTCGAAGCCGAAGTGCGTCTCTACGACCGCCTCTTCACTGACGAAGATCCCGCCTCTGTCAAGGACAAGAGCCTGGCAGAGATGCTCAACCCCGAGAGCCTCATCGTCGTGCCTCAGGCTCGTATAGAGCGCTTCCTCGGCACAGCCCAGGTCGGAGCCCACTACCAGTTTCAGCGCATTGGCTACTTCACCGTCGATCCCGACAGCACGGCAGAGAAGCTCGTCTTCAACCGCACCATTGGGCTCAAAGACACTTGGAAGAAAGTCAATCAGTAGCCCCCCATTCGTAGCGACAAACACAACTATACACTCCTCCACATACCTCTAGACAAGTATGATCGAGTCATTGGAATTTATCAAAGAGATACTCGCCCACCTCAATTACTTTTGGATCACGGTACTGATGGCCATTGAGAGCTCCTTCATCCCGTTCCCCAGTGAGGTGGTTGTCCCTCCCGCAGCTTATATGGCTGCCAATGGGAAGATGAACGTCATCCTCGTCGTACTCTTCGCCACCCTCGGGTGCAATATCGGAGCGCTTTTCAACTACCACCTAGCTAAGTACCTAGGGCGCCCTGTTGTCTATAAGTTCGCCAGCAGCAAGCTGGGCAAACTTTGCTTGCTTAGCCCCGAGAAGGTTGAGGAGGCCGAGCGCTATTTTGTCAAAAACGGAGCCAAATCGACACTCATCGGGCGCCTCATCCCAGGCATACGCCAGCTCATCTCTATCCCCGCAGGACTTGCTGGTATGCCCCTAGGGTCATTCCTCCTATACACGACCATCGGTGGTGGAGCCTGGAATATAATCCTAGCCGCCATTGGTTACTACCTCGGCACCATCGTACCCGAAGATCAGCTCGTGCCCACGGTGCTAGAGTACACCAAGCCTATCGGACTAGCCATCACCGCTATTGTTGTCGTGGTGCTCATTGCCAACTACCTCAGGAAACGTAGCAAGAAGGGCTAGCTTCACTCCATCTCTCCCCATATCCCCATATAACATAATGAGTAGCACTAGAGATACAGAAAACGAGCTCAGCCTACTGGGCTCCACCACCGAATATCGCCAAGACTACGCCCCCGAATGCCTCGAGGCCTTCACCAACAAGCACCAGGAGGGCGACTACTGGGTGCGCTTCCATTGCCCCGAGTTCACTAGTCTGTGCCCGATCACGGCTCAGCCCGACTTTGCCACCATATACATCAGCTACATCCCCGATGTGCGGATGGTCGAGAGCAAGAGCCTCAAGCTCTATCTCTTTAGCTTTCGCAACCATGGAGCCTTTCATGAGGACTGCGTCAATATCATCATGAAGGATCTTATCGCCCTCATGAACCCACGCTACATCGAGGTTCTAGGCGACTTTACCCCTCGTGGAGGCATCAGCATACTCCCCTACTGCAACTGGGGGCGCCCGGGCACCAAGTATGAGCGCCTGGCCGAGGAGCGTCTGATGCACTACCCTATCAAATAGCCAACGCGCCACCCTCTCCCTCGTATGAAACGTGCCCTAGCCATCATCAACCCCAAGAGCGGTACAGGCTCCAAAGACAATATCCCCGCAATGCTCTCTGAGGCATTCGCTGGGAGCGATATAGATCTATTCCTGACCTATACCAAGCGCCCTGGCCATGCCTACGAACTAGCCAGAGAGGCTGCCGAGGCGGGCTACGACAGAGTCATCGCCGTAGGGGGAGATGGTACCGTCAATGAGGTCGCACGAGGCCTGCTCAACAGCCACACGGCGCTAGCCATTATCCCCAAGGGATCTGGCAATGGCCTCGCTCGGGCGCTCGACATCCCTATGGGAAGTAGTAGAGCCGTCGAGATAGCTGTCTCGGACGAGATAGACTCCATCGACTGCTGCCTGGCCAATGGCTATCCGTTTTTCTGCACCTGTGGTATGGGCTTTGATGCTGAGGTGAGTGCAGCCTTTGCCGAGGCACCTTTTAGAGGACTACTCTCGTATGCCAAGACGGCCGTAGAGCATTACATCAGCTACAAGCCCTCTATATATACCATCGAGCTCGAGGGACAAGAGCCCATCCGGTCGGAGGCATTCGTCGTAGCGGCTGCCAACGCTAGCCAGTATGGCAACAACGCTCATATAGCCCCCCGCGCTAGCCTAACGGACGGGAAGGTAGACATTGTCATCCTACGCCCGTTTAAGGTGTACGAACTGGCACAGATCACCTTCCAGCTCTTCCTCAAGAGGCTCGAGGACAACAACCACCAGCTATCGTTTCAGACCGACAAAGCGGCCTTTGTCCGTAGCGAACCAGGTATCGTCCATCTCGATGGCGAACCGATGGAGATGCCCGAGCGTATTGAGATAGAGGTCATCCCCTCCGCCATCAAAGTCGTACACCCGCTATAACAGCCCCGAGAGGCTCCCAGCCACTACCATCCCGACTACAAAAATCGCAACTCCCCCTAAGCGGCTAGTGATCTAGCGCCACTTAGGGGGAGTTTGTTTATTGCCCTCCGCCCCTCCCTAGCTCTCTAGCCCCGAGGGAGGCTACGCAATACGCTCGTAGAGCAATAACCCTCTCGGGGCTCCCATAGCTCTGAGCGCGATATGTACATAAAAAGGGCTTTTCATGTACACGTCCCACATGACATATACATCAAAAGCCCATTTTATGTACACGTTGTCTCTATCCCTCAGGCTCGTTTATGGGCTCTACCGATATAGTCGTGTCCTCTTGAGGCGAAGAGGAATGATTGAGCAACAGGGCTACCAGGGCATCATTGATATAATAATTCTCACGCCCGAACTTGACCTTACTAAGCAAGCCTATATCTACAATCCTATGGAGATACTTCGCAGCAGTACGCCTGTCCTCCACCATCAAGTCCCGTTGCATAAACTCAATCTTGGTATAGGGGTGAAAAAAAAGATTATTGAGGAGCTCATGCTTGTAATGCTTGCCAAAAAGGGGACGCAAAACCTGCTTATAGTCTTGCATCAACTTGGAGATCCCCCGCACCAAACCTATCGTCTCTCGGGCGGTTTGCTCCACACCTCGCAATATATACAATATCCAGGCTTCCCACTCAGCAGTGTTATCGCCCTCGCGATCTCTGACCGCCTGGATAAGCTGATAATACTCCATCTTACTCCGTGTGATATAACGGCTGAGGTAGAGTATGGGCAAGTCGAGGAGTCCATTCAAAACGAGATAGAGTACATTGATGATACGCCCCGTGCGTCCATTGCCGTCATAGAATGGGTGTATACTCTCAAACTGATGATGCACAATCGCCATCTTGATCAGAGGATCTACCTCACTCAATTCGGCTATATTGACATAAGCCTCGAGATTATTCATATAGGCCTCAACCTCTGCCCCCAGCTGTGGAGGGGTATATACGACATTTCCTAAACTATCCTTGAGCACTGTACCGATCTGAGAGCGAAAACCTGCACGATTACCCTCTAGCTGCATTTGTATCTCCTTGATCATACTGTTGGTCAGGAGCTTCCTCTCCTTAACCAATCGAAACCCCAGCTGTAGTGCTTCGCGATAATTAAGCACCTCCTTGGCAGCCGCCGTTACCCATAGCTGTTGCGCATCGGCGTCGGCCTTATACAGGTCGTCTTGCGTCGTCACAATGTTTTCTATCTCGGAGCTATCCTTGGCCTCCTGCATAGTGAGTGTGCTGATGAGAATAGCTTCGTTGGGAATAGCCAAAGCTACCCCTTTTAGCTCAGCTAGAGCCGTATTAGCCCTGCTAACCTGCTTCAGTATAGCCTTGCTCTCAACATCTATCTCAAGAGGCAAACGAGGAATTTGATAATTCTTCTCCATAGACATCAGTTTGTATCGTCACGTGCGGAATATCGAGTTGTATTGCAAAGGTAATCAATCGCAAAGAGGGGAAGAG
>JBGYQR010000035.1:0-6736 GCA_041839075.1 Porphyromonas sp. | reverse complement strand
TAGGATGACAACAATCCAACAGACGCTCGTCGCCCTAGCGCGCTCGCAAGGGGAGCTTACCTCGGCCCAGGAGGTGGCCAGCTTGGGCTCGAGCATCGCCATTTGGAAGATCTCGTTGCGCTTCTTCTCCCCGCCCGAGAAGCCCTCATTGACCGAGCGGCTGGCGAGCTTGTTGTCCAGCTCCACCAGGGCGCGCTTCTCTTTCATCAGCTGGAGGAAGGCCGAGGCCGAGATAGGTTCCTCTCCACGAGCCTTGCGCGTCTCGTTGAGTGCAGCGCGCATAAAATTGACCATGCTCACCCCTGGTATCTCCACAGGGTACTGGAAGCTCAGGAATATCCCCAGGTGCGCACGCTCCTCGGGCTCGAGCTCTAGGATGTCTTGCCCCTCAAACTCTATGCTACCTGAGGTTACCTCGTAGGCAGGATGCCCCACCAGCACTGAGGAGAGCGTACTCTTGCCCGCTCCGTTGGGGCCCATGATGGCGTGCACCTCTCCGGGCTTCACTTCTAAGTTTAGTCCCTTGATAATCTCCTTATCGCCGATGGAGGCGTGTAGATTTTGGATCTTCAGCATTGACTATCTGTATATATCTATTGTTGTTTGTCTGCTTGGGGGTAGGCGCCTCCCCGAGAGGCCTCTAGGGCTCCACCCGAGAGCGCACAGCTCCCCAAGTGTTACAACCCCGAGGGAGGGGCGATTGTTCACCAGGGCTCTCGAGCTAGGCTCTAGCCAAGACGACCAAGACACACCAGGGGCACCAGCCACCCCTCTTGCCCACTGGTGGGAGAGGGAGCTGATGCCCCTGGTGCGCTATTGTAGTTGGCTGTGGGGGGTTACACCTCGTAGCCTGGGGTCTGCGTGAGCTTCGTGTCGTTGGTCATCAGAGCCTTGTCGATCGGCCAGAGTACCTTGTAGGCTTCGCTCTCTGGCAGAGTGGGGATCGTGCTACCATCGATATTGGCATCAGCAGAGAATACTAGAGCCTGCCCGCCCGTCTTGGCGGTGCGCATACGCAGTAGGTCGTACCAGCGCTTACCCTCCTGGACGAACTCCTTGGTACGCTCCTGGAGGATGGCCAGCTCGTTCTCTAGGAACGTCCCTGGCGTATAGGCGAGGCTAGCAGTCACGTCAAACACTGCGGGCGTGTAGGCACGACGACGTACCATGTCGATGTAGGTCTTGACGTCCGTATCGTTGCCCTCCATGTTGGCGATCTCAGCAAGCATCAGCAGTACGTCCGCCAGGCGGTAGTGGATGATGTCGCTGGTGTACACGCGGTTGCCCTGGGCGTTGATCTCACCGATAGACTTGCGCACGATAGCCACCTCGAGGGTAGTAGCCGCGGCGTCTCTATAAGCGGGCTCAAACGTTGCGGCACGACGGGTGTCGGTGGCGTCAAACATATTGAAGAGCGCATTCTTGTACTGGTATCTCAAGATCCCCGTAGACTTGATGTTGAGGGCATCGCCAAAGCGAGTACCATCAGCCTTGTAGAGGTCCTTGACCGTACCCTGGTCTGAGCGATACAGGTAGCTAGCAAAGCCACCGCTAGAGGCCTCCCCGTCGAGGAAGCGGCTGGCGAAGATCACCTCGCTATTGCCACGACGCTGGACGCTAAAGATGTCGGCAAAGTTGGTCTGCAGCGAGAGGCCATAGTTGTTCTTGACATTGAGCAGAGCCTCCTTGGCCGTAGCCAGGTCAGCAGGCGTAGCAGGCTGGTTGCCCACAGATACCTTAGCGTTCCAGAGGTAGACCTCACCCTTGAGAGTTTCGGTAGCGGCCTTGCTCCAGTAGCTCTTGGCACCGCCAGCGGAGAAAGCGTCAAAGGCGCTCGTCGTGCCGAAGTACTCGAGAGACTTCTCGATATCGCTCTTGATCTGAGCCATCACATCGGCAGCAGCAGCACGCTCCATGCTGAGCACATTGACATCCAGCACGCCATTGACTACGTCGGGCGTCAGGCGGATGGGCACCGTACCATAGGTGCGGTAGAGGTCGAAGTAGTAGAGCGCTCTAATGCCGTAGACCTGAGCGCGGTAGTAGTTCTTCATCGCCTCGCTAGCCTCGACCGTCTCGATCTGTTGGAGGAAGAGGTTCAGGTCGAGGATAGGCCCATAGAAGCCCCCGAAATTGGTCAGGCCAGGGCGATCCTCAGAGAGCTTCTGCTCGATGATATCACCACTAGAGAGCGAGGAGCCGTCGGAGCCTGCCCCTACGGCGTAGAGACCACCGCGTAGCTCACCCAGGGTGATAGTACGCGTCCAGGCCATACTGCGTAGGTCGCTGTGTATCCCGTTGATATTGGCCGTCAGGTGAGCCGGCTGCTTCCAATAGTTGTTGGAGCCGTAGTAGTCGATGGGGGCTAGGTCGAGCTTGTCCGAGCAAGAGCTAGCACCGACGAGCATGGTTGCCACCGAGGCTCCTAGCAAGCATATTTTATTGAGTTTCATTGCTTTCTCTTATGATTAGAATGTAACATTCAGGCCGAGGATCAGCTTACGAGGCAGAGGATAGCGCTCGTAACCACCGTCACCCGTGTGGGTCTCGGGGTTGGTCATCGTCTTCATAGCAGCCGAGAGATAACCGAGGTTCTGACCCGTTGCTGAGATAGAGATGTTTTCGCAGAATACCTTCTTGGCCCAGTGCTTAGGCAGGGTGTAGCTCAGAGACACCTCACGTAGGGCGAGGTAGTCGCCACGATAGGCGAAGAGGCTAGAGCCACGGCGGTAGTTACCCTTGAGGTCACCCCATAGGTAGCGAGGATACTCGGCGTTGGGGTTCGACTCGGTGAAGCTGTCTTCTGTACGCGTGATGGTGTTGTAGGTACCCTGAGCGTTACCCATGATCCAGGCGGTAGAGTTGTCCACCACCCAGTGGCCAAGGGCAAAGTCCGTGCGCACATACAGAGAGAGGTTCTGATAGCGTAGGGTCGTGTTGAGACCACCCGTCACGCGAGGCAGAGAGCGGCCGATGACCACGCGGTCAAACTGGTCGATGATGCCGTCGCCGTTGATATCTGCCCAGATGGCATCACCCGCCTTGAGGGGTAGAGCCGTCTTCTTTTGAGCATCGGTGAGGTTGGCATAGGCCTGGGGGCCATACATCCAGTAGCCGTTGAGCTGACCTGTCTTAACGACGAGGTTGCCAGGGATCTCAGCATCAGAGCGGTAGACGCCTTGGAACTTGTAGACCACGATAGCACCAGGCTCTTGACCCTCCTGGTAGCCACCTACCCAGTCTTTGACGTACACCGTGTTGCCACTCTCATCGACATAGCTAGCACCCGTGTACACCTCTACGGCTCCCTGGTGGTTGCGAGGAGCATCCTTCTTGTAGGGGAGCTTCACGACGGTGTTTTTGTTGATCGCCATGTTGAAGCCCGCGTTCCAAGACCAGTCTTCGGTCTGGAGGATCTTGGCCGATACCTCGAGCTCGATACCCTGGTTGCGAAACTCACCGTTGTTGTTGGTGATGGACGAGAACCCTGTCGTCGAGGGTATCGTATAGCCAGCATACTTGTCGCTGGTCAGACGGTTGTAGTACGTCAGATTGACGTTGAGGCGGTTCTCAAAGAAACCGAGGTCAAGACCTACTTCGCCCGTGGTAGTCTTCTCCCAGCGGAGCCCAGGGTTAGGCAGCGTCGAGATCGAGAAGCCAGCGTTGCCGTTGTAGTTGCCCGACGAAGCATAGGCACCCTGCAGGGTGTAGGCTCCGATACCAGAGGCGTTACCATTGACCCCGAAGCTAGCACGGAGCTTAGCAAACGAGATGAAGGGCAGAGCGTCCTTGAAGAACTGCTCGTTGCTCATCACCCAACCTGCCGACACCCCAGGGAAGAAGCCCCAGCGGTTGTCGCCCAGGAGCGACGAGTAGCCGTCGTAGCGAGAGACGAGCGATACGAGGTACTTGTCCTTGTAGTCGTAGTTGATACGGCCAAAGTACGAGAGGATGCGCATCTGGCTGTGGCTCGTGTCGATGCTACGCTTGTTGGCCTCGGCAGAGGTGTACTGCAGGTCAGCGAAGTCGTCGGTAGGAGCACCCGAGCCCGAGGCACCGAGGTACTGCGTCTTGATGTCGAGGTACTCGGTACCGAGCATCGCATTGATACCATGGTCGCCAAACTCGCGGTCGTAGGTAGCAAGCACGTTGTAGGTCTGGCGGAAGTCGCGCTCGAAGCTAGCCCAAGTCTCTCTACCACGTAGCTCCTGATTGGTCAGGCGGTTAGAGAGGCGGTCCTTGTTGAAGCCCTCATAGACGCCCTCGCTGTAAAACCAGTTGGCACTGGCCTTGAGCGCGAGGTGCTTGGTGATGTCTACGTCGAAGCTCTGCACCATGGTAAACTTGTCGCTCTGATTTTCGCGCCACCACTTCTCAGGCTGATAGAGGTGGTTACCATCGCTGATGTTGGGGCCTAGCAGGTTGTTGCCATCCTCGTCGGTATAGCGCACCGTAGGCGCCATAGAGAAGGCACGACCGAAGTAGCGCTCTTCGTCAGCTGCCGAGCCAGGCATGCTCTGCCAGTTGGCGCGGTTGTAGCTGAAGTTGGACGTACTCTTGAGCCAAGGCTTGAGCTTGTAGCTGGCGTTGAAGAGGAAGCTATAACGCTTGTAAAACGACGTTACGGCCATACCCTCCTGGTCGTTGTAACCCACTCCAGCATAGTAGGTTCCCTTGTCGTTACCACCCTGCATGCTGATGTTGTAGTCCTTGGTCAGCGCGGGGCTCACGATAGAGAAGTCTGAGGGGGTCGTGTGACGATAGATAAGCTTCTGATCAGCCACTGCGGGGTCGTCCATCACTGCCCAACCCTTGCCTAGGAGCTCGGCATGTTGCGTATTGTTGGCGTCATACTTCATCACGTTGAAGTTGCCCCCATAGGCATTGCCCGTACCAAAAGGCGTCGTCCCCGTTAGGTAAGAGGCCACACGAGCATAGTTGGGGTAGTTGTCCACAATATGCTGGTGCGCCAGACGCTGCCAGTAGAGGTAGCGGTCGGCGTGTAGGAACGTATTGGTCTGGCTGAAGTAGTCCCAACCCGTCTTGATCTTGACGTTGAGCTGTCCCTGACCAGCCTTACCGCTCTTGGTCGTGATCAGCACCACACCGTTACTAGCGCGTGCACCATAGAGAGCCGTAGCACCGGCATCCTTGAGCAGCTGCATATCCTCAATATCCTCGGGGTTGATGTCGGCCATGCTAGAGCGTAGCTGACCATCCACTACCACCAGGGGCGAGCCTGAGCCGTCGAGGTTGGTACCACCACGGATCACGAGCGAAGGCTGAGCACCGGGGTTACCCGAGGTCTGCTGTACACGAAGACCAGCCACAGCACCCGAGAGGGCCTGAGCGGGGTTGGAGTACACACCGACCGTGAGGGTCTCGGGCTTAACCGTCGAGATAGAGTTGGTCACCTTGTTGCGCTTGATCTTACCGCCGTAACCCGTTACCACAAGCTCGGAGAGCACCGACGTAGACTCGCGCATCACGACGTCCAGAGACGTCTTGCCAGCCGTTACGACGATGGATACCTCCTCGTAACCTACATAGCGAAACGTTAGCTTGGCGCCTACACGCACCTGGAAAGAGAACTTACCATCCAAGTCCGTTACACCACCCGTGCCGGCCTGGAGATCTGCGATCTGCACACCGATCAAGGGCTCGCCCTTGTCGTCGCGAACGATACCCGACACCGTTACACGGCGAGCATCCTGCACGCTCTGCTCTACAGACGAGGCTGCGCTGACACTAGCATGTAGCGCAGGCGCCCCGCTAGCCAGCAATCCCAGTACCAGGGCAAGTGCTCCTGGCCTGTAATAGCCTCCAAAATCGTACGATTTCTTCATAACAATTAACTTTGAACTTATACGCCCCTCTAAGCCTCCTCCCAGGAGGAGAGGAGCAATCTCATTACAAACATCTTAGCCTCATACGCTCGCCACCCCTTTCTAAAAGGAGGCGAAAACATCCACCTCTTTTTTATAAAGAAATGGATTTTCTATCTGCTATCTGAGGGCAAATATAAATACAATTCCAATACACAACAAGAGAGATTGAAATACCCCCCTAACCTAACCCCAAACCATAGACTAATGCCCATACATTTCATAATACACCCCTATCCCCAATAGGCATTTTATTAACGCGCATACACGCCCCCCCTCGCCTCCCCCAGCAGGCGCCTATACAAACGGCTCGGGGCCCTAGGTTAGCCCCCAATTGGGGAGTAACCTAGAGCCCCGAACCGCTCTAACCTAAAGCCCTCGGACGCTCTAACCTAAAGCCCTGAGGCGCTCTAACCTAGAGCCCTTGAGCCCTCCAAACCTAGAGCTCTCGGACAAAGGTGGAGACAGGCAAACCCGTTGCCCCCACCAGGTTGGCATCGGTATAGGGGCGGTAGGCATAGCGCACACGGCGGATATGGGCGACCTGGTCTGTCTGCACCAAAAGTCTACTGCCCTCTACCTTCGCCTGGGCTGGGACGAAAAGGCCATCCTGCCCCGCAACCTCCACGCCCCTAACAGGTGCTCCATCGCTCGTCGCGAGATCGTCGTCAAACGAAATCTCTATCTGCCCCACGTCCAGCTCCCGAGCCGAAGTCCACCGAGGTCCCTGGCTACGCACAGCGTGCCCGTAGACATGTCTGAGCGCCTGCAAAGCCAGGCGGTACCCCACAGGCGCCTTGCCCCTGGGGTGCACATCCGTCGGGTGCCCATGGTCGCTAGAGACGGCCATC
>JBGYQR010000034.1:0-5992 GCA_041839075.1 Porphyromonas sp. | reverse complement strand
GCCATGAGGAAGTCTCATTGCAGAGACTAGCTCTAGCAGCCGATACCATCTCCTATGAAATACTGACGGGAATCTCCCCTCGAGTACCTAGGCTGTATAGGCAGAGCTAGAGGGCATCACAAATAGTAATCCCCCTGGATAAAGGACGAAAGCCTTCTATCCAGGGGGATTGTCTATCAGAGCCTCTAGCTCTAGGGCTCAGAGGCAGTATAGTTTAGTGCATGGCGGCCGAGCGCAGGATCTCGCAGATAGTGGGGTGAGGGAAGACAAAGCGTGATAGTTCGCCAAGGGTCATCCCCATCTCCACGGCCATGATAGCGGGCACGAGTATTTCGCTAGCACCATTGCCGATGAGATGAGCTCCTAGTAGTACCCCATTCTTGTCGGTGAGGAGCTTGCAGGTACCACTACCCATCTCGTTTTCGATCACAAAGCGTCCTGAGAGAGTCATAGGTACTTTGTGTACCTCGTAGTCGATGCCTGCCGATCTAAGCTCTTGCTCGGTCTGTCCTACTGAGGCTACCTCGGGATCGGTGTACACGATACCTGGTATCGCTTTGTAGCTCATGGCCTCAGCTTTACCCATGATATGATCGACAGCAATGACGCCCTCGCGCGTTGCCGTGTGGGCAAGCATCGATGTACCATTGACATCACCTACGGCATATAGACCCTTGACGCTCGTCTGCATATAGCCATCGACAGCTACGGCGCCACGCTCTAGGGCTACATCTAGATGCTCCAGCCCCAAGCCTTTGGTAACGGCTCTGCGTCCTACACTCAGCAGGATGCGCTCTGCTGGTAGCTCTACCGCTCCCTCTGGTATCTCGGCATAGACGATGCCATCACGTACGGCCGTTACCTTTGTTGATAGCAGGAACTTTACTCCACGCTTGGCAAAGGCAGCTTGCAATTCTGCCGAAATCTCTTCGTCCATAGGGCCGAGGATCTTGGGGAGCATCTCCACCACCGTAACATCCACGCCCAGTGTGTTGAAGAATGAAACAAACTCCATCCCTATGACACCACCGCCGATAACCACTAGGCTCTTGGGCAACTCCTCTATTTGTAGTGCCTCTCGAGCCGTCCAGTAGTCGCCCTCACGAAGACCATCGATGGGGGGGACAAATGCTTCTGATCCTGTGGCTAGGATAACGTGGCGCGCTTGGTAGATCTCGCCAGAGGCAGATATAGAGAAGGTATCGCCCTCTTTGCCTTGTAGCTCGGCTGCGGCCTCAACGAGCGTAACCCCATGACTGCTGAGGCTCATCTTGATACCTGCACCTAGTTTCTTGAGGATCTTGGTCTTGCGAGCCATGAGTTTATTGAGCTCTAGCGTAACCTCTGATGCTTGTATGGCATACTTGCGCCCCTCCTTGGCTGTGGCATAGATATGAGCAGAGTGTAGCAGCGCCTTTGTGGGGACACAACCTTCATTGAGGCACACGCCCCCTACCTTGTTTTTCTCAAAAAGGATGACATTTAGCCCGAGTCCGGCCGCGTACTCGGCGGTGTCTGCCCCACCAGGGCCGGCACCAATGATTGCGATGTCGTAGATCATATTAAACGGTTGATGTAGATTGATTGGTCTATTGAAGCATCCGTCCGCTCCACCAGTCCATCTCCAGGGCAAGTGACCACGGCGAGGAACTGATGGAGCGGGAGGAGACTAGCGTTGTGCCTGGAGCCAGAGGTAAGCATTGCGAAATGCTACCATCCATGGACTAACCTCATGAAGCTCCTTGACATTCTCTGGATAATAACCACACTGCCAGGGGAAGATTGCTCGCTCTGGATGGGGCATCATCGCTAGGTGTCGCCCATCTGCACTACACAATCCAGCCACGCCCATAGGAGAACCATTAGGGTTGCCAGGGTAGCTCTCATAGGCATATCGAGCAACGATGTGATAATCCTTCACATCCTGGGGCAAATGGAACTTGCCCTCTCCATGAGCCACCCATATACCTAGTTGACTTCCTGCAAGATTGCCGAGCATCACCGAGTGGTTGTCGGGGATGGTAACAGCAACAAAGTTTGACTCGAAGCGTCCAGAGTCGTTGTGGTGCATTTTGTGCTTCTCCTGATGCTCTGGATAAAGCACCTCGAGCTCTGCCATTAGTTGGCACCCATTGCAAATACCTAGACTGAGCGTATTAGGACGCGCATAGAAGCGCTCTAGTGTAGCCTTGGCTTTTTCGTTGTAGAGGATACCAGCCGCCCAGCCTTTGGCCGAGCCTAGCACATCACTATTGGAGAAGCCTCCGCAGAAGACGATCATCTCGACGTCATCGAGCGTTTCTCTTCCGCTTGTTAGATCTGTCAGATGTACATCCTTGACGTCAAAGCCTGCTAGCCATAGGGCGTAAGCCATCTCTCGCTCACCATTCGTCCCCTTGTCTCGCAGGATGGCAGCCGTAATACCACTCCTCTCTTTGCGATTGGGATTAAGGCCGAGCTCGGCCAGTAGTCCCGTGAAGCCTTGAGGGAACTGGTAGCTGACGGGTTGAGTGCTATAATTGTGGTAGCGTGCCTCTGCTAGGTCTGGGCGCGTCTGATGCTTGTCCATCAGATAAGAAGTCTCGTACCACAGCTGACGCTTTTGATCGATGTCAAGCGATAGAGACTGCTTGCCTTGTCTAATGGTCATCGAGCGATCAGCTGTGGGGCGAGCGATCATAGCAAATCCTATGCTGTGGCTACGCAACACCTCCTCCACGGCCTCTCTATCCTTGACTTGCAGTACAACGCCTGGATTCTCGGCAAAGAGGAGCTTAATGAGATCACGCTCGGGAATATCGCTGAGATCGACCTCTAGGCCTCCTTGGGTATTGGCAAAGCACATCTCTAGTAAGGTTGTAATCATCCCCCCGGCAGATATATCGTGTCCTGCCAGGACATAGCCCGATGAGATGAGCTCCTGTACAGCAGAGAAAGCGTCGCGGAAGTATTCGGCCTCTTCGACGGATGGTGTTACCTCGCCGAGCTGACCCAAGCTCTGAGCCAGGGTTGATCCACCAAGAGCCAGAGGTGCAAAACTAAAGTCGATATGATAGAGATAGCTCTCTCTATCAAGTTGTAGTACGGGCGAGACGATTTGTTTGACGTTGCTGACCTCGCCTGCTGCACTGATGATGACAGTACCTGGGCTTAGTACAGACTCGCCTCCCTCGTACTTTTGGGTCATAGATAGGGAGTCCTTGCCTGTGGGTATATTGATGCCGAGAGATATGGCAAACTCGGAGGCGGCCTCTACTGCATCGTATAGGCGGGCATCTTCACCTGCGTTACGACAGGGCCACATCCAGTTGGCGCTTAGAGATATACCGCCGAGACCATGAGTTAGAGGAGCAAAGACAATGTTGGTAAGGGCCTCGGCAATGGCCATGATAGACCCTGCTGCTGGATCTACTAGAGCGACCTGTGGTGCGTGCCCAATCGAGGTCGCTATACCCTTGTCGCCACGGAAGTCTAATGCCATAGCTCCTAGGTCGCTCAGAGGAAGCTGCAGCTCTCCCTGGCACTGCTGGCGGGCTACTCTACCTGTTACCGAGCGGTCTACCTTGTTGGTGAGCCAGTCCTTACAGGCGACAGCCTCCATGCGTAGCACATTGTCGAGGTATTGCTCTAGTTTGTCTTGGCTGTACTGTACTGGAGCATGAGTGCGCTCAACGTGACTGTCAGTCATGATCGTTTTGGGCGAACTGCCAAACATATCTCCTAGGGCAAGGTCAATTGGCTTCTCTCCGTTGTCTCTCTCGAACACCAGGCGCATATCATCCGTAGTCTCTCCGACGACGTATAGAGGAGCACGCTCGCGCTCTGCAATGCGTCTGAGGCGGTCAATACCATCCTCTGCGACGAGTAGTCCCATACGCTCTTGGCTTTCGTTGCCAATGATTTCTCTAGCCGATAGAGTAGGATCCCCGACGGGCAAGCGGTCCATGGTAATATGTCCACCAGTAGCCTCGACTAGCTCTGATAGGCAGTTGAGATGTCCGCCTGCACCATGGTCGTGTATCGATACGATTGGGTTGTCGTCAGCTTCGGCCATGGCTCGCACAACGTTTTGTACACGCTTTTGCATCTCGGGGTTGGCGCGCTGTATAGCATTGAGCTCAATAGCCCCTTGATATTGCCCTGTGTTTACGGAGCTCACGGCGCCACCACCCATACCGATGCGGTAGTTGTCTCCGCCCATCAGTACAACCTTCTCGCCCGTTTGGGGCTCTCCCTTGAGAGCATTCTCTCGGCGAGCATAGCCAATACCTCCGGCGAGCATGATCACCTTGTCAAAGCCGTAGCGAGGAGATGAGGCTTCCTCGTGCTCAAAAGTAAGTACCGAGCCACAAATCAGGGGCTGGCCAAACTTATTGCCAAAATCGCTCGCGCCATTAGATGCTTTCGTCAGCACTTGTCTAGGCGTTTGGTAGCGCCATGGTCGCTCTGTGGTATGTTTTTCCCAATCGCGAGCACCCTCTATGCGGGGATAGCTGGTCATATATACAGCTGTACCAGCTAGAGGCAAACTAGCTTTGCCTCCGGCCATGCGGTCGCGTATCTCTCCGCCTGTACCTGTGGCGGCACCATTGAATGGCTCTACGGTTGTGGGGAAGTTGTGCGTTTCGGCCTTGAGGCTTAGGACGCTGTCTATTTCTTTGGTCTCGAAGAAGTCGGGTTTGTCAGCCGAGGCTGGAGCAAACTGCTCTATCTTGGGCCCTTGTACAAAGGCCACGTTGTCCTTGTATGCAGAGACCAGCAGGTTGGGGTTGTGGGCGCTGGTCTCCTTGATCATAGCAAAGAGGCTGCTCTCTCGCTCCTGCCCGTCGATGACAAAGGTACCACCGAAGATTTTGTGACGGCAGTGCTCGCTATTGACCTGGGAGAACCCAAAGAGTTCGCTATCAGTGAGCGGACGTCCAATGCGCTGAGATACCTCAGAGAGATATACAATCTCCTCTTGGCTTAGGGCAAGACCCTCGGCCTCGTTGTAGCCATGGATATCCTCGATATACTTGATGGGCTCGGGAGATAGATCTATGCGGAAGATGTTTTGGTCTAGCCCCTGGTAGAGAGCTTGGAGCATTGGGTCATAATCAGCACTACTATCAGCTACGGGATAGTACTCTTCCAAACGCACAACGCCATCGATATTCATATTTTGAATTATCTCGATGGCATTGGTACTCCAGGGCGTTATCATTTCTCTTCGTGGTCCTACGTAGGTGCCTTGAAGAGTTTCGTCTGAGAGTTGCTCGGCATTTCCGAAGAGCCATACAAGGGCGTCGCGCTCCTTGCTTGTTAGCGGTTGCTTTGTCTCTAGGGCGATGATATGACCCGAGAGGTTGCGAAAGAAGCTAATCATCTTGTTAATGTAATAATAGCTTAGTAGTTTGCGATTAGATTGCAAAGATAAGACTTATTTAGCCCCTTTCCTAGAGGTCTCGATACCTCTTGGACCCCCCTTATTTTTCATCTCTTTGGCTGGCCGAGCTTAGCAGTTGTCGGGTCTATCAACAGGCCGGGTAGAGGAGGACAATACCAATCCATACAGCTCTCATAAGCCCTTGGGTGGTGGTGCTATTAGATACGGCTGCGACTAATATTAGTTTTGCTCTTGACTAGTATTAGTTTCGCTCCACACTAATACTAGATTTTTCGGGGGGTATTAGGAGGCTGGATACCACTCAACAAAGGGGTGAGGCATACACTGCTCTTGGGGATAGAGCCATTTGGCAAATAATCACTAAGTTTGTCAGTAATACAAACGAAGGTTAGCAACACAATGATTAATGATATTAAGCGTCCTGTGGCCACAGAGGTAGACAGCTTTCATCAGCGTTTTGATGAAATCCTCCTCTCTCGTAGTCAGTGGCTCACAAAGGCAGTAGAGCATCTCTCCAAGTCTACGGGCAAGATGGTACGTCCCATCATGACGACCCTCATGGCAGGTATGTTGCGAGGGCGGGTCGAGGACAAAGCCGTTACCTCT
>JBGYQR010000033.1:0-3504 GCA_041839075.1 Porphyromonas sp. | reverse complement strand
GTTGGTGTCCCGGATATGTATCAGCTGACCCGACGAACCGCTACCGAGCAGGATGACAGGCTGGGTCGAAGCCGAGGGAGATGATGGAGCAGAGCCCGCCGAGAATGCTAGTACAACCCCTCCCGAGATATTGAAGGTATTGTTGTCTGTATCCAAACTCGTCTCAGGAGCCGTAGCCGTGCTCACGGCCACCACGACACCGCCGGTGATATACATATTACCATTGGAGTCAATGGCATCATTGCCCGTCACATAGGCATAAACCTTACCCCCATTGACATTGAGAGACGTCTCGGCATTGACGGCATCGTCCGTCACCTTGATGGTCAGCGTGCCGCCGTTGATCGTTACGCTCCCGTGGTTCGACTCCACACCCTCCGTCTCAGCGCTGGTGCTGGCCGAGGTGATGGTGATAGTGCCTCCGTTGATGATCGTACTATACGCCTCCTCGTTGGCCTGACTGCTAGAGACATACTGATTGGCTAGACCTGCCGAGGCCGAAGAGTTGATCGTGATCGTACCATCGTTGACGACGAGGTAGCCCTTAAGGACAGACACCCCCTTAGAGTAGTCTGCCGTTGGGCGAGAGGTGATATTGAGCACGCCACTATCCATCACGAAGAGCGTACCAGCTTGGATGCCGTCATTGACCGCTTCGGTGATCGAGATCGTAGCATCCGTCAAGCGTACAGTACCCGCAGCCTGGATGGCATCCCCCGACTTGGCAGCTAGCGAGAGCGTACCAGAGCCCGAGAAGAGCAGACTACCAGAGCTCACGAAAGTGGCAGCAGCGCTATTTGACACCCCATCAGTGAGCGCGTTGCTACCGCTCAGACGCACAAAAGCCTTGGAGCTAGCCCCCAGCTTAATAGCAGCTCCGCTTGCGTTGGTGATACTTGCCCCGGTGAGTGAGAGCTGAAAAGCCTCCGTACTATTGATACTAAGCGAACCACTGCTGGTCGTACCGCTCACGACATAATTGACGCCAGAGGCCGTAGAGGTAATGCTCACATGAGCGCCATCGGTAGTAACGGCAACACCCGACACACTACCGCTGATCGTCGCACTCGTACCCGAGAGAGCGATCGTTATCGTCTGCGTGAAGTTGCTAGAGGCAAACGTATCGGAGGCATCTGCTCCAGTGAGGGCAAGCCCCATCTTGGAGCTAGAGGTCGTAACTGGGAGGCTAATCGTAACCCCCGAGGTATCTGTCGTCGTGGTCGTCGTGCCCGAAGAGGAGCTTGACGTCACATCGTCATCATCCGAACAGCTCGTCAGCACAAGCCCTATCGCCAGCGCGGACACACCGAGCGCCCGCCCAAAGGAAAATCCTTTCATCATCTTAGTCATTGCATTCATAATCATTGATTGTTTGAGTATTAACACCTACCACAGAGACAAGCCGACGCAAGCTATATAGTGGCGTAATCTCTCTTTGAGTAGCCAAGCCCCCAAAAGTTTAATCACGCCTCTCCAGCAAAACAAGAACAAACGAAACCATCCGCCCCTCCTCTCAAGCATTTTTGCTCAAAAGGAGGGGCGGATGGTTAATGCTACGAGACGCTACTGAGATCTAGACTGCTTTTGGCTTACTCTGCCTGCATCACCCAGAGCACTCAGTCGGAGCGCTACCTAAGCCCAAAGCTCACGCCCAAGGTGAGGGCATTGTAGCTACTATTGGGGTGCAGCAAATAGGCCGCATCGATAGAGAAAGCCTTGAAGCGATAGCCTGCTCCAAACGTGAAGGTATCATTGCCCTGACCAAGCGATGTGCCTAGGCGTAGCGATAGAGAGTCTCTCCATACGGCTTCTCCACCAAGAGCCAAGAGGTAGTGCTTGGTATCGCTAGCCTCTACAAAGTAGCGGTGGGTCATCCCTAGAGTTAGCTCCATCGACCCACTCAGAGCCATCGTGGTACTTCCGCCCAAGGCGATACTAGCTGGCATCTTCGAGCGGTAGCCCGCCTTGCCATACTGCACCTTACCTCCGACATTGTCGGCAACAAGACCAAGGGCAAAGCGCTGCGTCGTCCCCAGTAGCTCCTCAACTCCTCGGTAGTAGAGCCCTAGGCTAGCTCCCCCTGTATAGGCCACCTTACCGATATAGGACTGTACAAAGTGCCCCGTGAGGTAGGCTGACCAGTGCTCGTCAAAGCGATAGGCATAGGAGAGATCTATCGAGTAGTCCATAGGCTTAATCGCCTTGCGAGCACCCTGCTCGTCCTCCTTGCTCGTAGTAAGTCCACGATAAAAACGGTACCCCAGCATAAAGCCATGGCGCTGCCCGAGGCGATAGCTTGCCGAGACATTGTAGTGCGCTAGACTACTGAGCTCCGAGAGCGTGTACTTGCGAGCAGATACCCCTACCTCAAACTTGTTCTCTGCCAGCAAGACAGAGGTCGGATTGGTGTATTGGTACATGCTCTTGGCTTCGCCCACTGAGCTTCCTCCCATCGCGCTAGTGCGCACATCGGGATTGACCTCCAAAAAAGGTAAGGCTCGGCTCTGTGCCAGGGCGACACCCGTCGTCATCGCCACCAGGGCAAGCAAAAGTAGCCGTCTAGCCTTGCCGTGTACTGATTGTATGCTGATCATAATGTAGGACTATGCTAGTATTTGATGAATGCTTGCTTGTACTCCTTGCCAAGAGCCTTGACGTGTAGCATATAGTTACCGCCCGAGAGCTTGCTAATATCTAGAGCGATATGCTTGTCGGCTCCAGTTAGAGCCGTTATCTGACGGCTCAGCACGAGAGCTCCCGAGGGGACGGCACGTAGCTCTATCGTCGCAGCCGTGACCTCGTTGCTCAGGCGCAGATTGAGTACATCCCTAGCTGGTATCGGGTAGACCTGATAGACGATGGCATCCTTGACCACTTGCAACTGGAGGGTAGCCCGTCGCTCAGCTTTTTGACTATCCGAGACAACCAGCTCTATTGAGCCAGAGCCTTGCTCCTTGGCCTGTATGCTCAGCGTACTTCCCTCTATCGTCGCGGCACAGAGAGCGCTATTGAGCGAGAGGATACGATAGCTCATCGCATGGCCATCCTCGTCCACGAAATACTTCGAGAGATCGAGGGTCTGCGTCCCTCCCGTCGGCATGAAGAGCTTCGTGAAGGGGACCTGTTGCTTAGGAATATGATTTTCGTATATCTCGTAGCTCATCGGGTAGGTTGTCTCCGCGCCGAATACATCCGTAGCAACAAGCTCCGTCGTGTACGTCCCAAAGATAGCCTTCGCCTCTATCGTTATCGAGACTTGATCCTCGTTGCGTTGCATGGATACTCCTCGCGTCTGTCCACGTAGACTATACGAGAGGGTGTGGTTGTCCTTGTCCGTAACTCTAAAGACGAGGGTAGCCGTCTCTGTACCCGTGATGCGGATGTTGTCGGGACCTGAGAGCTTCTCTATCACGGGGGCATGGTTGGCCTTGGTCGTCGCAGAGAAGAATGTAGGCTCACTGACCAGCCCCCAGCGGTCTTGGGCGACGAGGGCAAAGAGGTAGG
>JBGYQR010000032.1:0-8011 GCA_041839075.1 Porphyromonas sp. | reverse complement strand
TGCTCGTCGCCGAAGACGATCTGAGCCTTCACCTCCGCAGCCTGGGGCTTAACCAAGGCTAGACGTAGATCCTCGAGCGTTACCTCCGTCCCCTCTGCCACAAAGCTCTGGATCACCTCGTTGCTGGCTACATATAGCCCTTGCTTGCTGCTGTGCGCCTTGAGGGGGTCAGTGTATAGTTCGTTTTGACAAGCTGAGAGCCCTACCAGAGCCAAGGCCGCCGACAATACTATTCTTTTCATTTTGCTATAATCGTTTTGTTGGGAGGTCCTACATTAGTTATAAGTTGCTGGTAGTACCACATTACCGAAGTGGAGCGCAGCGCGCAGCCAGCGGTAAGGGCCACCCTCGATGTCGTACTCCATATGGTACGTACCTACACCTGCGATACGCACCCCATCCACCTCGAGCGTAGCATAGTCGAAGAGCTGAGCCCCCTGCGAAGCATAGGGTATCTCGGCGCGTTCGCTGCTGTAATAGGCTACACCGCCCTGGCGCCAGTACTTCTCAAACTCTACGGTAAGGATCGTCTTGCGTACGTAGTTGTCCAGGTGGGGCTGGTTCATCTTGCTACGCGCAGCATAGGTAGAGCTCTCGTAGTAAGCCTGGTAGATATAATAGTCTACGAGCTTGGAGGTCTCAGTGGAGAGGAGGTTAGGCTCTCCGTCCATCACCAGCAGACGACCAGCAGGCTTGAGGCGCTTGTGGAGCTCGTCGATGAAGGCGTGCATCGTAGCGTTTTCGCCCTCTCCGGTACCGATGATCTGACCTCTCACAGCGATGGGGGCAGCGGTGTTGCGGCTGTGGTGGCCATAGCCTGCCTCGTAGTCGATGTCGAAGCCATCTAGGTTGTACTTCTCGATCGTATCGCAGATGGCGCGGGCGTAGGCACGCGCAGCCTCCTGGGGATTGCCGTTGCCGAGCTTCTCTACCCAATAGCCCTGAGCTGTCTCGCCGGTGGGCGTCAGCTGGTCGCCGATGTCCTGGACGATCCAGCACAGGAGCGCCTTACCCCCCTTGACCTTTTGGAAGAAGCTGAGGTCGGCCTTTTGCTCTTCGCTCAGGTTGCCTCGCGTACCCCAGAGGGAAACGAAATCGACACTATCGGGGAGCGCCTTGAGGTAGCGCATGGGGTTGTCGCCCTTGCCCGTCCAGTTGCCAAACCAGCCGAAGCCCATCACGTGGGGCGTCTTGCGGTACTCACGTACCTTGGCGTAGTACTCCGCCACAGAGGGAGAGAGATCCTCCTCGCCCTGTGCCTCCAAGAGGGGGATGAAGCGCTTGAGACCATCCTGGTTGGCGTAGGTCTCGGGCTTGGGCTCGGTCCACTCGGAGCATCCTACAAGAGCTACCGCAGCCAGACCAGCATATAGCAATTTGCTGATATTCATAATTACTCTACAAGATTTTGTCATTAATACTTAAGCACTGGTCTGTCGGCACGCACCCACCACAGCTTGGTCTTACCCTGGTCCTCGCCACCGAGTAGAGAGGGGATAACGGCGTTGTTGGGGTTGGTCGTGTAAGACGACGCGGGGAAGCGGAAGCGCTCGGGTGCTCTCAGCTCTCCGTACTTAGCGCCTACGCGGGCAGGAGCCTGACCGTCCTCGGGCTTGAAGATATAGGGATAGCCCGTACGACGGTACTCCGTCCAAGCCTCGATGGCGTTGGGGTAGAGAGCCAGGTACTTTTGCGTGATGATCTTTTGGAGTTGCTCTTCGGTAGCGTTGTCCTTGGTGAGGTGATCCCACTGAGGCGTTACGTTGCCGATGCTCATATCATCAAAGAAGCCAGAGAAGCTATTGGCAGGAGAGAGGGAGGTCACCTGCACACCTGAGCCCTGAGCGAGATAGGTCGTAGCCTCGCTAGCAGAGAGACCCTGCTCAGCAAAAGAGGTCTTGACACCCGTCTCGTAGAGATCCTTGGCGTTGCCCGTGGTGAGGTTGTAGAGCACAGCCTCAGCCTTGAGGAAGAACGTCTCAGAGGCGCGGAACCAGTAGACGGGATCGCCCGAAGCTACCTTGGGCTTAGAAGACTGACGACGAGAGGGTCTCCAGAAAGACTCAGCGTAGTCCTTAGCCTTATCCGAGGTAGGAGGCAGAGGCCAGTGGAAAGGCACACGACCCGCTAGGTCGCGCACGCCCTTGGTGAAGTACTTGTCTAGACGTGGGTCCTTGTAACCATCCAGGTAAGCCCAGATCGTAGCACCCATACGCGTCTCGCCATAGTCCTCAACGCTAGCTAGGTAAGGATTGAGCAGAGGGAGCTTGCTAGAGCTACCCACCTTAGCTTCGTCAGCTATGCTCTCGATGACGCCACCATTGGCGGGGTCGAGCGCCTTGGTGATATACTCCTGAGCTAGAGCCTGGTCCACGAAGTGAACGCGCACAGCCATACGGAGCATAATAGAGTTGGCAAACTTGATCCACTTCTTAGCATCACCATCGTAGACGAGGTCATACTGAGGCAGGATCTTACGGCTAACGCCCTGGAGCACCGTTACACACTCGCTCAGGTCAGCGAGCATCGCCTTGTAGACTACCTGCTGGCTCTCGGGCGTAGGCGTGATGTTGCCATCACCAGCCGTCGTATAGACGATGGGGCCGAAGGTATCCGTAGCTCTGAGCCAAGCTGCTATCTTGATGATGTCGGCCAGGGCGAGTACCTGCTTGTCAGCGGGAGCCTCAGAGTCCTTGGCCAGGAGATAGATGCTCGTCCAAGACTTGGCTACATCGGTGTAGAGCTGGTTGAAGATATAATTGACACGGTGATCGGGGAAGTTCCAGCTGGCCTCGATGTTGAAGTTCCAGTTGTTGTTATTGCCAAAGTACCCGATATAGTTACCAGAGGAGATTAGGTCCGTGGCCTGGAGGTCGTTACCTGGACCCGTGGTCTCAGAGGGCGCGCCTATGGGGAAGAGCTGCTGCTGCATATCCATAAGGGCCGTACCATAGGCTAGACCACCCGAGCGAAGCGACTCGTCGGAGATACCATGGCGATTGGTGTTGATTTCCTCCTGGTTACAAGCCGAGAGCAGAGCCACCGCTAGAGCAGGGAGGATATATTTCTTGATGTTCATTGTCTTACTCAATATAGTGTATAGAGATTAGATACCTAGCTTGAGACTCACACCGAGCGTACGCTGGCTGGGCAACATGAAGTGGTCGTAGCCCTGGCTAAACGTACCCGTAGAAGCCGTCAGCTCTGGGTCATAGGGAGCCTTGTTGTAGATCATCAGGAGGTTGGTCCCGAAGACAGAGAGGCTAGCGTGGTCAAACACTTTACCGAGGAGCTTCTTGGGCAGGCGGTAGCTGAGGCTCACCTCCTGCAGACGTACGTTGGTCGCCGAGTAGGTGTAGTAAGAGTCCAGCGTTGAGGTTACCTGGTAGTAGCCATAGGGGTCTACCTGGAAGTTACCCACCTGTACATAGCCGAGGTCACGTGCCTTGGCAGAGGTCTCAGAGACACCAAACTGGTCGAGGATAGCCTGCGTCTTGGAGATAACGATACCACCTACGCGAGCCGTGATCAGGAAGCTCAGGTCTAGACCCTTGTAGCTAAAGCCATTTCTCCAGCCGAAGTTCCACTTGGCATTGACCGAACCGAGCTTGTATGGCGTGGTATTTTCGGTCTGCAAGAGAGAGCCGGGCGTAAACTCAACGTAACCATCCTGGTCGCGCTTGAGCCAAGTCTTGGCATACACGTCACCGATCTCACCACCCTCGGTCAGACGGAAGCGACCCATCTCGATGGTAGAGAGGTCCGTAGGCTGCTTGGTGATGGGGTTCATAACGCTCTTGGGCAACTCGATGATGCGGTTGCGGTTGGCCGTAGCCGTCAGCGTCGTGTTGTAGTTGAAGTCTCCCCAGGTCTTGTCTAGGCCCAGCGTCATTTCGATACCGCGGTTGCGCACGTTACCGGCCTGTACGTAGAGCTTGCTATATCCCGTACCGGGGTCGATGTCTACGGGTAGGAGCTGGTTGTACGTATTAGAGTGGTACACCGTCACACCAAGGTTGATGAGACCATTGAACCAACGTGAGTCTACCCCTAGCTCGAAGGAGCGCGTACGCTCAGCCTTGAGGTCAGGCAGTGGGTAGTAGTCGTAGGGAAGCACCTTACCGCCACTCATAGAGTGCGTTACCGTGCCTGGCGTCAGACCCGTGAAGGGGATGGGCGAACCTACCTCGGTGAACGAACCGCGCACCTTGAGGAAGCTAAGCACGGGACGCAGGGCTGCGCGCGTCTGGTCAGAGAGCAGCTCTGTAACCACCGTCGAGAGACCTACCGAGGGATAGAAGATCCAGGGGTCTACGCTATTGACGAGCTGAGAGGGCTTGTCGGCACGACCCGTCAGCGTCAGATACATAGCCGAGCGCCAGCCTAGTTCGGCAGAGGCAAAGGCAGCGAAGTTGCTACGACGGCTAGAGCCACCACCCTGCATAGGAGCACCGGTAGAGGGGTCGATGTTGGCGTAGATAAACTTGTTGGGGATGAGCAGCAGCTGACCACCATAGCCCTGGCTCTTGGTGTCGTACTCCTCGTATGAGGTACCGACGTTGGCCGTCAGGTGTAGGGTCTCGGTGAGCTGGCTCGTGTAGTTGGCCATCAGGTCTAGGTACTTCTGACGGAAGTCTTCCTTAGAGTTGATGTAGCGACCTAGAGGGCGAGCGTGCGTCTCTACCGTAGAGGCATAGCGCTTGTCTTCGCGCTCGGTATAGGTATTGTCTATACGTGCGCGAGCCGTCAGGTTGAGCTCCTTGGTCACGTCATAGCGCACAGAGCCGAAGAACATATAGCGGTCCTTGACCTCGGGGCGCAGGTTGCGGTAAGCCACCCAGTAGGGGTTCTGTGCATCTAGGTCACCCATAGCACCTGGCTTCCACTGCTGTACGGCGTAGCCCTTCTCTTCGTCGTAGCGCTCGAAGTACTTCTCAGCCTCGAAGTTTTCGCCACGGGGGTAGAGGTACAGCCCTACAATGGGGTTGAAGTAAGACCCGTAGGCTACCATGTTGTTGCTGAACTCTCTAACGTAGCTCACTGAGGCATCGAGCGTCAGCTTGTCGTTGAGGAACTTGGCCGTATTGCGGAGCAACACATTGTAGCGGTGGTACTTATTGTTGGGTACGATACCATTGGCGTTGATGGCAGCGGCAGAGAAATAGGTTTGGTTCTTGTCGGTACCAACCGTAAGATTGACGCTGTTGTTGAATGTCGTACCGGTGTTGAAGAAGTCCTTGGGCTCAAAGCTAGAAGGCGTCTCGAGCTTGCCGCCCCAAGACATATACTCCCCGGGCCTGTTGCCGTAGGTATTCTGGAAACGTGGTAGCACAAAGGGCGACGCCGTCTCTACCGAAGAGGAGAAGTTGAGCTTGAGGGCACCAGCAGCACCCTTCTTGGTGTTGATCAGGATCACACCATTGGCAGCGCTAGCACCATAGAGGGCAGCAGCCGAGGGACCCGTCAGCACCGAGAGGCTCTCGATGTCATCGGGGTTGATGTTGGATATACCTTCGCTCGAGGCACGACCTGTGCCGAAGCCCGACGAGGCGCTAGAGGTATCGCGGTTGTTGGCCACGGGCACACCATCGATCACGTAGAGCACGTTGTTGTCCCCCGAGATAGACTTGTTACCACGCATCACCACACGCGTGCCACCACCCACACCCGACGAGCTGCGCTGGATGTTTACACCAGCTACCTTACCCGAGAGTGAGTTCATGAAGTTGGCATCCTTGACGCTCGTCAGGACGTCGCCCTTCATCTCTTGCACGTTGTAGCTCAGAGCCTTTTGCGAGCGCTTGATACCTAGAGCCGTCACCACGACTGCCTCAAGCATCTCTTGGCTCTCCTGCATCACGACATCAATCTTGGTACGGCCATTGATGTCGATGATCTGCTCTTGCATACCGATGTAGGTAAAGCTGAGCTTGTTGATCCCTGCCGGTACATTAACGGTATAGGCACCATCTAGGTCCGTGGTCGTACCACTACCTATGGCCCCCACAGGGATGACCTGGACGCCGATGAGCGGTTCGCCCCCAGCATCCTTTACCACACCCGTCACACGAAGGGTGCCCTGCGCTGATAGACTGGCCATAGAGACCAGGCTAACCAGCATCGCGAGTAGAAATTGTTTCAATACTCTCATAGCGTATTTATACGATTAGTAAATCTATCTAGGCCTCACAGGGGAGACCCTTTATCACATCCTATATATCTATGGCCTGCCCCAAAACCTCTGGGCTCAGATCCCCATCCCCCGTTGGGGAGGGATGCTGCGAGCAGGCACCCTCTTTCGCCTTAGCGCGGAGCAAATGTAGCTTCTTAAAATTTATCTTCCAAAAGCAAAGGGGCGCAAATATCGCCTTTATGATGAATATTTAGATTGAATAATGGCAAATCATTTAATAAAACAGAGCAAATCACTCTAATTATCTGAACACAATAGATCGGGCGACACGCTCCCGTGCACATTAGCTCCGTTTTGCCCGCTCGGAAGAGGCAGAACGGAAAAATATCTCAGACACCCGCGAAGCTGTGCAGTTCGCCCCCTCGGGCGGAGTACTTTTTACTATTTAGTGCACTTTTTGCACTTCTCATCACCTGCCCCTCGGAGGCGACCCTCGTCCCGAGGCACCTCCTCCCGAGGGCACCTAGCGGGGGCGGAGCGAGGTGCCCGTCACCCTAGCCGAAACGCTCTAAGTTAGACCGCCGAAGGGCTCTAAGTTAGAGCCCTCGAGGGCTTTAGGTTAGAGCCCTTCGGCGGTTTAACTTAGAGCCCTTTTGGGGTCTAAACGAGCCCCCTAGAACGAGGCATGAGGAGCCCCTCCCGAGGCGAAGTCAGCAGAGCCAATAGCCTCCCCCGAGGAGGCCAGATAACGGGGCGTTCTTGCTATCTTTGTGGAGGTAACGACCATCTCACAAGCGCATATACAAATGAATCTGCAGCAACTAGAGTACATCATAGCCCTCAACGAGCAGAGGCACTTCGGGCGAGCCGCCGACCAATGCAACATCTCCCAGCCCACGCTGAGCACGATGGTGCAGAAGCTCGAGGAGGAGCTTGGCGTCAAGATCTTCGAGCGCTCGAGAGGTGCCATCGCCCCCACGCCCGTGGGCACGCGCATCCTCGAGCAGGCGTCAGTCATCCTACGCCAGGCCTCTATGCTCGGCGAGATCGTCCTAGACGAGACGAGCCACCTGGGCGGACGTATTACCATCGGGCTACTACCGACCATCGCCCCCTATCTGCTACCGATCCTCAGCCCCGCCGTACAGGAGGCGCTCCCCGACCTCGAGGTGAGCTTCGTCGAGATGCTCACGAGCGAATGTATCGAGGCCTTGCGCTCGGGGCAGATCGATATGGCCATCGTAGCCAGCGAGCACCTCGAGGAGCTCAAGACGCGGACGATGTACTACGAGGAGTTTTTTGGCTATGTCGCGCGCACCCTGCCGATGCACAAGGAGCGCCATATCCGCACCAGCGAGGTAGACGCCTCCCAGCTGTGGCTCCTCGACGAGGGGCATTGCTTTAGGGACCAGCTACTGCGCTTTTGCCAACTGCGCAGAGACGTCAAGCCCAAGCTAAGCTACCGCAAGGGCAGTTTGCAGACCTTCATGCACATGGTCGAGCGGGGTATGGGGATGACCTTCATCCCCGAGCTGAGCCTCGAGACCCTCCATGGCGAGTACCGCGACCTGGTACGCCCCTTTGCCATGCCCCGTCCCTGCCGCCCCATAGCCCTGTGCACGCGCCCCGACTACGCCCGTAGTGCCCTGGTGGACAAGATCGTCGAGCTCACCCGCTCGGTAGTCCCTGGGCGTATGCACCACCTCCAGCCCGGGCAGCACCTCGTCTAGGAGGCGCCCCCCGTCCCATCACCCCCATCACGATCCAGAGAACCAGTATGTACCGACTAGAGATATGCGCCTATGGCGCCGAGAGCGTAGCCCTGGCCGAGCAGGCTGGCGCCCAGCGCGTCGAGCTATGCTCGGGGCCTGCCGAGGG
>JBGYQR010000031.1:0-8482 GCA_041839075.1 Porphyromonas sp. | reverse complement strand
CTTTGTTTTGTCTGATGTACTACAAAGATAGTATTTCCCCCCTTGGGTGCCCCTAGAGGAGGGCTCCGACATGGGGCAACAGCTCCTGCCTCAGTGCCTCCTCGAGGGTCAGCTCGAGGGTGTGGGGCTCGAGGCCGAGGCTACGAGTGGCCGAGGCGTAGACGTCCTCGATGCTGACGTCCGAGGCGTCTGTCTCCAGCATCATACGCCCTGCCTCATAGGCCAGGGCGAGAGCCTCGCCTTGGTGTAGCGCCCCAAAGCTCAGCCACATCCCCCGCGAGAGCAGTTGCCCCGCCAGCTCTACCCCTCGGCGGTAGCCGTGTATGACCCAGGGCTGGACGGGCGAGAGCTGGCGGTGGGTCTGTATCAGGAGCCCCCAAGCTCCTACGCAGTGGACGACGAGGGGGAGCCCCAGCCTCTCGCTCAGCTCGACCTGCCTCTCGAGCATCTCTCGCTGGAGAGGCATCGGCACAGGCGAGCGGTTGTCGAGCCCCGCCTCGCCTATGGCGCACAGACGAGGCGCCCCCTGCGCCAGGGCGGTCAGCCGCTCTAGAGCCATGGGGGTCATATCCGCCTCATAGCCAGGATGGAGGCCACAGCTATAATAGCCCCCAATCTTGACCTGGGAGCTCCTCAGCTCTAGCTCCAGCGGGCGCAGGCTCTCGATACGCAAGAGCCCAGGGCGACACTCGGCAGGTTGGTGACTATGTAGGTCGATGAGCATACCAGGGGGAGATGAAGACAAAATTCCCCAGCGCTAGGGTACGGGGTCGTGCCCATGACCGCCCCAGGGATGACAGCGCATAATGCGCATTATGGCCAGGTATAGCCCCCTGACGGGGCCGTGCTTCTTGATCGCCTCTACGGCATAGGTCGAGCACGTCGGAGTGAAGCGACATGCCGGAGGCAGGATGGGCGAGATAGCGGCCTTGTAGAAATATATCGGCAGCAACAAGAGCCAAGAGAATAGCTGACGTATCATCACACAACTAGGCTATGGGGTTGGCTCATCATGGCTGGACTGCGGGCGCTCGGGGGTCTCTCCCTCCAGGCTAGGCGCCGAGGCCTCTAGCCCCTCTGGGTGGCAGATGGGAGTATCCCTAACCTTCGGCGAGGCAAAGAGTCTCTCGCCCCGCTCTACCAGTCCCTCGCTCTCGACAATACGCCTTAGCCCCTTGCGCACGCCCCGAGCTACGTCGTCGTAGCTCGGGAGCTCACGCGCCACGTTGATCCACCCGATACGCAGATAGCGCCCTTGCTCTGAAAGGCACTCGAGCAGAGGGGGCTGGTGCAGGCGGTAGGCCTCGCGCACTAGTCGCTTGATGCGGTTGCGTGCCGTGGCGCGCTTGAAGTATTTTTTGGGCACCGAGACCATCATCTGCGCCCGAGGCGAGGGCGACTGAGCGGAGAGCGGAGCCTCCCCGAGGATGTACACGACCCTAAGCGGGTAAGCCACAAACGACTTCCCCTGGGCAAAAACCTCCTCGACACTGCGGCGCAGGTGCAGGCGGTGGGACTTGGGCAGACGATACATAGGTACTATAATGGCAAAGCGCGAGCTCCCGCCCTGGGGCTCGCTCTACAAAGATACACAACGAGAGGCTAGCCAGCATCACGCCCCACTGGGGGGTTGATGACCTCGGCTAGCCTCTCGCGTTGATGTAGTGACAAGGCGCCCCCTAGGGGCGGGCGACTAGATGCTCCGACCTCTAACCCTGCTTGAGCTCGGCCAGGTAGCGATCGAGGGCTACCATCATCGAGGGGCGCTCGGCGCTAGTGGTCAGGTCGAGCCTTAGGCCAGCCTCCTCGAGGGCCTGTATGGTCGATGAGCCCTGGGCGGCTATCTTGATGTCGCCCTGCACGAAGTCGGGATAATTGACCTTGAGCGAGCGCACCCCAACGGGCGTGAAGAGGATGAGCATATCGAAGGGCTCCCCGCGCTCAGCCTCGTCAAAGACCTGGGGCACGGTGCGAAACATCACGCCCGTGGCATGCTCTATACGCTTTTGGGTAAGGAAGTCTTGTAGGTCGGTCTTGTGCTCCTCGGGAGCGGGGATAAAATACCGCTCCTTGTTGTGCTTGGCGATGAGGGCAACCAGGCCATCGAGCGTACCCGTGGGAGGGAAGAAGACCTTACGCTTGCGGTAGACAATGAACTTTTGCAAGTAGTTGGCAATCTGCTCGTGGATGCAAAAGTACTTCATCGTCTCGGGGATCTCCAGGCGTAGCTCTGTGGCCAGCTGGAAGAAGTACTCCATCGCCTTGCGGGTCGTGAAGATGACAGCTGTGTGAGCCAAGATATTGACACGCTGGTCTCTAAACTCTCGTGCCGTAACGCTCTCTGTCGTGATAAACGAACGGAAGGTAATCTCCGCTCCGTGCCGTGTAGCTATATCTATATAAGGCGACTTGCCCGACTCTGGTTTGGGCTGAGAGATAAGAATTCTTTTTACGCTCATTGATGCTGTTATATACTCGCCATGTACGCCTGCAGTCTACCCATGCCCCATACGACAAGGGCCAGCGTGTAGACAAGGGGTACAATTTCGTGGGTGCAAAGGTACAAAAAAAGATAAACCCCGTCCTCGACCCCACACCATAGCCTACGCCAGGCCTGCACGATACGCCCTAGTTGTACGAGGGCGACAACCCCCACGAGGCTCCACAGCTTTACCTCCAGAGAGACCTCCGAGAGCCCCAGGAGCATCAAGGGTAGGAGCACGACGAGCTGCCCGAGCTGCAGGAGTAGATAGTCCTGCTGCAACAGGCTCGCCCCCTCACGAGGCATGAAGGCATAGCGCCACAAGGCAAAGGAGAGCGTGCGCCATACCCACACCACGGCCTGAGCCAGCACCGCCCCACCCAGGACCAGGAGGTAGGCCTTCGCCTCGAGCGTCTCGGGCAGATAGCCGTAGCCAGTGGCTAGCCATAGGACGATGACCGAGAGCGACAGCGCCCCTGCCAGCAAGACCAGCGCATAGTAGAGCCAAAAGGGGACAAAGCGCGAGATATACATCGCTATCCCCTCTTGGCGCTGACTCGTATAGGCCTCGTAGGTTTTGAGGGCAAGCCCCGGCACGAGCAGGAGGGTCAGTAGGATAAGCCCCCAGCATAGGACTACGGCGATGAGCCCTAGACTGGTGAAGGCCTCGGTCGCATCAAAATATCCTGTCATGGCGCGCTAATGGCTAGGCGTTGGGGGATAGCAAAGAGGGGCGCTAAAACGGCCAGCGTCTATACGCCTACCCTCCAAAGAGCCTAGAGAGCAAACCCTGCTTCCCCTTAGGGCGAGCCTCTCCCGCCCCTACGATCATCGCATCCCAGTCGGCATTGAGCGCCGTCCCGGCCTTGATGCTGTGGTAGATAACGCCCCAGTCGGGGATACCCCCGAAGCTACGATCGTCGATAAACAGGTCGGCCTTGAGCTTGCGCGAAAAAGCCTCGTCGCTACCCGTCTCCTCGGGGAAGTCCTTATTGACGGCATAAAACTCCAGCCCGCGCGCCCTGCACCACTCTACGGCCTCGTCCAGCTCCTGGCGCTCGCGCACCGTCCAGAGAATAAGGCGATGCCCCTCTTGCTGGAGCATCTTGAGTGTGGCGATGGCAAAGGGGCGTTCCTCCCCGATGGCGGGGTATCGATGCTTGACGATCGTACCGTCGAAGTCTACTGCTATGATCATAATCTATGGATGTACGTACTCTTGAGATACTTGCTCCTAGAGAAGCTCGGCACGCCCGAGGGTCTCCCCTCGGGCTCGGGATCCTGCGCTCTAGATGACTTTGCAAAAATAGTCATTACTGCTGTCCCAATCGCTATCGCCCCGAGGGGCATCGTCTCCCCTCGCCTCGGAGGTGGAGCCTATTCCCCCCAAGAGGGGGTGCAACCTCCACCCCTTTGGCGCTCCGCCTTAGAGCCCCAAAGGGCTTTAGGTTAGAGCGTCCGAGGGCTCTAACCTAGAGCGCTTCGGAGGTCTAACCTAGAGCGTTTTGAGGGGGCTTCCCCAGCGGACGGAGGGGAGGTAGACGAGCGGGCTGAGAGACCTGGCCTCAGCCCCTGCCCTAATGGGCGGGTAGAGGCAGAGGGGGCTGGGCGAACTTGCCTCGATGGGGGGTAAGTGCTATTTTTGTAGCGCAGATTTTCATTTCCAATACCCTATTATCTTTATGACCAAATGTCTACTCACTGCCCTCGGGTGCCTCTGCCTGAGCCTCGGAGCACCTCTCGAGGCTAGTGCTCAATCCCCCTCCTCCACCCCACAGCCCGAGCCCTACATACGTCTCGGTGGCGCACTGCGCACGACCTATCGCTACGACTACACGCGAGCGAGCGACCGCCAGGGAGGTGGCAGATGGGCCTACGATGTCCTACGCCTCAACGTCGATGCCGCCTACAAGAGCCTACTGGTCAAGGCCGACTATCGCCTCTATGCCTCCTCGTCGGGAGGGCCTATGCTCAAGTACGGCTGGATAGGCTACAAACCAGGCGCTCGGCACCTCTGGCAGATAGGGGTCGTGCAACCAGCCTTCGGGCTCAACCCCTCCTCGAGCAACAACTTCTACATGAACCTCGACTACTACCTCGGCTACGACGATGACGCCGACCTCGGCATTCGCTACACCTACGAGGATCGGGGCTGGATGCTCTCGGCGGCCTTCATGAAAAACGACGAGATGCCTGGCAACACCCCCACGTCCGCCTCGCGCTTCGGCTACGACATCGGCGGCGGACACCGCGAGCGCAACCAGCTCAACCTCTACGTACACAAGGAGTGGGGCTCGGGCGTACGCCATCAGATCGGCCTCTCGGGCATGCACTCGGGGCTGTACAATATCTCCACGCACGAGGGTGGTCGACGCTATGCCCTCTCGGCGCACTACCGCCTCAGATACAAGGGGCTGACGCTCTCGGGGCAGATGACCCAGTACGACACCAAGGCTCTAGAAGGCGGCAAGCGCCTCGATGCCATTACGATGGCTGCCTTTGGGGGTGAGCACCTGGTGGCCGCCTCGGGTAGATACTACATCGCCTCTGCCTCCTACACCCTACCCGTACGGCATAGCCTGGTGGACGAACTGCATTTTTACAACGACCTGAGCATCCTAGACAAGCACAAGGGCGATAGCTACACCCACCGCCTAAGCGTGCAAAACGTGACGGGCTGTATGATCACGGCAGGCCCCATCATCTCGTACGTCGAGTGGCTATGGACGCGCAACCACCCCTTCATCGGGCGCAACACCGCCCTCTCGATGGTCTCTCAAGGGGACAACCGCTTCAGCGGTATGGTGATGATCAACATTGGCTACTATTTCTAAGGCCTGCGCCATAGCTTCCCAGCATCTCACCCCAGCGCTCGCCTGCTAGTCCCCTCGGCTGGAGGCGACACGCCACACTACACGAAGAGCCCCCACATCCTTGACGAGCAAGGGTGTGGGGGCTCTCGTTATTAGGCGTCGGGAGAGAGTAGTGCTAGAGCGCCTGGCCTCGATAGAGGGCTAGTAGGCGCAGGCGTAGGGCGAGCTCGTACTTGGCATTGGCCAGCTCAAACTGGCTGTTGAGCTGTCGCTGGGCGGCCTGGTACAACTCATTGGAGGTCGCACGACCTGCCTGCCAGCGTTCCTCGGCAAAGCGATGAGCCGTTTCGTTGGCCTTGAGGCTCGTCTCAGAGGCCTCTATCTTGCGCAGAGCCAGCTGAGTGGTGAGGGTGGCCTGCTCGACCTCCTTGCGGAGCTTCTTGTCTTGCTGGACGCGCTGTATGGCGAGGCTATTGAGCTCTAGCTTGGCCGAGCGAATAGCCGAGCGCGTACGGAAAGCGTCGAAGATGGGGATGCTGAGGCTTAGGCCGATGTAGGAGCGCCCGTTTTGTCGCCACTGGTCGCGAAAGGGGAGATTCAGGCTCTGGTAGGTATCCCCCATGAGGTAGTAGTAGCTATTGCTGTACCCCGCACTCAGGTTGAGCGTAGGCATATAGCCAGCGCGTGCCGAGGCGACCTGCTTGCTTGCAGCGCGTACCGAGGCATCCAGGGAGCGGTAGGCGGGGAGCAGTTGGCGAGCTGTCTCGTAGGTGTCTTCCCAGGGGCCAACGGCAGAGGCAGCCTGGGCAATCGTCCCCTCTATATCAATGGGCTCGATGGCAAAGGGGGCATCGCTCGGGAGCTCTAGGATCTGCATCAGGTCAGTACGCGCCTGCGCCACACCATTTTGCGCCTCTACGTAGCGGAGCTGGCTGGTGGCGAGCTGTGCCTCGGCCTCGGCAACCTTGTCGGCGCTCCACTTACCCCCCTGTACCATCTGCTGGGCATGGTCGAGGTAGCGCTGGTAATAGTCGCGATCAGCGCCCGTAAGCGTCTCGACGCGCTCGGCATACAAGAGGGCAAAGTAGAGCTGCGTTACCTGCATGCGCACATCCCACTTGGCCTGGTCTAGGTCGGCACGTACGGCCTCGAGCCTAAGGCGAGCAGCCTTGAGCTCATTCAGACGACTAAAGCCCGAGAAGAGGGTAACGCCCCCCGAGAGGGAAAACGAAGAGCCCGCCGAAGAGCGATCCTGCATCACGCCCGTCTTGTCGGCCGAGCGACCGAAGTCGAAGTTTTGACTCATACCCGCCGAGAGCATTGGCAGGAAGGCATTCTTGCGCGAAGAGAGCTGTATCTTGCTCTGCTCGGTCTGGAGCTGACGGCTCTGCACCTCGACACTCTCTCGGGTGGCGCGCTCGATACAGGCCTCGAGACTGAGGGGCTGGCTACTCTGAGCCACCATAGAGCCGAGGCTCGAGAGGAGCACGAGGGTTAGGACGATTGTTCTCATAGTGCTAGAGGAGCTTATTGGATGATCTGATTGCCACGCACACGCTGGCCCGACTTGAGACCCGACTTGATCTCGATCTTGCTACCATCGGAGAGCCCTGTGGTAACGTGCTGCTCCTTGGTCTGCCAGGGCGTTTCGCTCTCGACGATGTGTACGAAGGTCGAGTCGCCACGATACTCTAGGCAGGCCTCGGGCAGAGACAATACCCCCGCAGCCTCGGAGATGATGATCTCGGCATTGGCGCTATACCCAGAGCGGAAGAGGGAGATCACCTCGGGCGACAGCCCCTGCAAAGCGCCCTTGACCTCAAAGAGCGTAGCGCTCTGCTGGGCCTCGCCTCGGGGAGAGATATGCTCGACGGTAGCGCGGAGCTTGTGCTCGGGCAGAGCACCTACGCTGAGGACCATCGACTGCCCGACAGCCAGCTTGCCTACCTCGGTCTCATCGACGTTGCCTACAAAAAGCAGGTCGTGCATATTGGCGATGGTGGCAATGGTCGTACCGTCGTTGAAGGTATTGGACTGCACCACCGAGCTCCCCACCTTGACGGGGATGCTCAGCACCTTGCCCTGTATGGTCGCCCTAACCTGCGTGGAGCTCTCCTTGCTCAGACGTGGGCTAGTGCCTCGGCGGATGATCTGCAGAGCCTCCTGGGCGCTCTCGAGCTGCGACTGACTCGTCGAGTACTCAGCACGGCTACGCTCGTAGTCTTCGCGAGCCAGGACGCCCTTGTCGTAGAGGTCCTTGTCGCGCTCGTAGACGGCCTTGACACGCTCGTGGCTGATGCGTGCCTGCTCTAGACTGCGCTCGGCGTTGCTCAGCTGCATGATCTCTGGCACCACAGAGATATGGGCGATGACGTCGCCGACCTTGACCTCGTCGCCAGGCTTGACGAGGATCTCGCTGATGATACCAGCTATCTGGGGCTTGATCGACACCTCGTCGCGTGGCGAGATACTACCGGTCAGGATGATCTGCTTGCGAATGGTGTCGCCCTCTAGCACCTCTACAACCTCATAGCTGGCCTCTTGGGGCTGACTGCTACGCCAGAGATAGCTAAACGTTAGGATGATGGCTAGGGCAAAGAGTCCCCATAGCACCCACTTGATAATCTTCTTCATAATTGAATGGCTATGCTTTAGATAGTTTATACTAACATGATGATGAATTCTACTACTCTTCTCGGATGGCTTCGATGGCCTTAACCTCGATAGCCTTGAGGGCGGGTAGGATGCCAGCGACAAGACCGCTTAGGATAATGATAACGAACGCCAGGATGGCAATGCCCAGGTCTACCGTGGGGTTGTAAAACGGCAACCCGCTTCCCCCCTGGTTATTGGCCCACATATTATCCGCCATCGCAGCCAGGATGCTGGAGACTCCCACGCCCAGCACAAGCCCCAACAGGCCTGCTATGGTCGTCAGGCTCACGCCCTCGAGTAGGAGCTGCCCGATGATGTCTCGAGGCTTAGCCCCCAGGGCACGGCGGACGCCGATCTCTTGTGTGCGCTCACGTACCGTCACCAGCAGGATGTTGCTGATACCCACCACTCCGGTCAGCAGGGTACCAATCCCAACGATCCATACGAGGATGTTGATACCTATATTGATGCCCGCAAACATGCGAAACATCTGAGAGATGTTGAAGTTGCTCACCGCCACCTTGTCCTCGGG
>JBGYQR010000030.1:0-3708 GCA_041839075.1 Porphyromonas sp. | reverse complement strand
GTGTTAGTTATTCTCAGGGCTATACCCCGGTGGTGGATAGTTATCATCAGCTTATAGACCATCGGTTAGAGGGGCGAGCGGGCTGGGGCGATATATAACGGGGAGAATATCTGGGCGCTGGTAGGGAGACAAAGCCAGGTGGCAAACTAGGGGTCGATGTACATGACATCATTCCCTCGTTGCCACCTGGCTCTCTGCTAGAGCTAGCCTCGGGCTACACCTAGAGCCCGAGCCACCTCTAGACTAAAACGAGTAGGACACGCCGAGCCCGAAGACCTGACGCAATTGGATCTTGGGGCCTCCCACGATACCGTCCTTGACGCTCTTGATGTCGTCGTCGTAGACGAGGTTGGTCGTCAGCGTGGCCGACATGTACTTGTTGAGCTTGCAGGCGAGCATCACGTCCCAGTTCACGTCTACATTACCGAAGTTGTTGTTGTAGGCCGAGAATAGGCTTAGCTTGGTGATGAGGCTGATGTTGCTGGAGATATTGGTCGTGTAGCTAGCCACGAGCGAAGCACCCACCTCAGCCAGGACACGCTTGCCGGGCGTTACGCCAAAGGCACCTGCGTCGCTTAGAGCCTTGTCGGTAACGAAGGTAATCTTACCTGCGATGGGGGAGACGAGGAGCGAAAACTTGTCATTGGGCTTGTAGTCGGCACCGAGCGAGAGCGTCAGATAACCAGGAGCCATAAACTTGGATATGGGCGCGGCTCCCGAGAGCTTGTCGCTAGCCGAGGCATAGCCTGGGGCAAACTGGGTGAGGAAATCGCCCAGGAATGCTGCCCTCCAGTGCTTGCTGAGGGCATAGCCAACCTTGGAGCTGAGGTTGAGCTTGTCAAGGCTCTTTTGCCAGCGGTTGGTAGAGGTGTAGGATTGGCCAAAGTCCGTCACCAGGGCATTGTCCCAGCTCCAGTTGTCGCGCTTGTAGTTGGCGCTGCCATTGAAGTAGATATGCCAGGCTACGGAGTTTTCGCCCCCAGCGGCCCAGTTGGTCAGTGAGGTCTGAGAGAGGTTTACGCCTCCGATGTTTTTGAACGTCCAGGGGCTCGTCTGCCCCTCTTCGGTAGCCATGGCTACGGAGCTAATCCCTAGGGCGAGAGCGAGCGTAGTAAATAGTCTTTTCATTATTCTGCTTTTGTGATTGTGTTGTTACTATCCTATTAACATTTGCAAAAGTATAAAAAATCTCCCCTACGCACTACTCGCCCCCTCTTTGCCATGTGTGTCGCAGAGGGTGTAGATAGTGTGCCAAAAAGAACTATATTTGCCGAGCAATCCGTGCAGATTGATTAAATAAACAAACTTAAAATTATTCATTTGCTCAGTCTAGGTAAGTCCGAGCACCCTACACCCCAACGTACGATGACGAAGATCAAGCGCATCATCCTCCCCGAGAGCGAGCTCCCCTCGCAGTGGTACAACATCCTCTCGGAGATGCCTCAGAGGCCCAAACCTCTCTTGCATCCAGCCACAAGGCAGCCCATCACCGCCGAAGACCTAAGCCCCCTCTTTGCCGAGGAGTGCGCCAGGCAGGAGCTCAACGTCACAGACACGTGGATAGACATCCCAGAGGAGGTACTGGACAAGTACAAGTACTACCGCTCTACGCCCCTGGTGCGCGCCTATGGCTTGGAGCAAGCCCTGGGGACGCCAGCCAAGATTTACTTCAAAAACGAGAGCGTCAGTCCTGTCGGTTCGCATAAGCTCAACAGCGCCCTACCTCAAGCCTACTACGCCCGCAAGGAGGGGACGACGCACCTGACAACCGAGACGGGGGCTGGCCAATGGGGCACGGCGCTCTCGTATGCTTGTAGCGTCTTCGGTATAGAGCTGGCCGTCTACATGGTCAAGATCAGCTATGAGCAAAAGCCCTACCGCCGAAGCATCATGCAGACCTTTGGAGCACAGGTAACGGCTTCGCCCTCAATGTCTACGCGTGCTGGCAAGGACGTCATCACCGCCAATCCCAAGAGCATGGGCTCACTCGGTACGGCCATCAGCGAAGCCGTCGAGCTGGCCATCAGTACCCCGGGGTGCAAGTATGCCCTGGGCTCGGTGCTCAACCACGTCTCTTTGCATCAGACCATCATTGGTCTAGAGGCCGAGCGTCAGCTCGAGATAGCGGGCGACTACCCCGATGTGGTTATTGGTTGCTTCGGGGGCGGATCCAACTTCTCGGGGCTGGCCTTCCCCTTCATGCGCCATAGCTTCAGTGGGGCACGCTCTGGGACACGTTATATAGCAGCCGAACCCGACTCGTGCCCCAAGCTCACGCGTGGGCAGCTGGTATATGACTTTGGCGATGAGTCGGGCTACACCCCGCTGATACCGATGTACTCGCTTGGGCATGGCTTCCAGCCCGCCAATATTCACGCTGGTGGCTTGCGCTACCATGGTGCTGGCGCCATCGTCTCTCAGCTCCTGAGCGATAAGCTCATCGAGGCTGTGGCCATCCCTCAGCTTGAGACTTTTGCCGCCGGGGCTCTTTTTGCCCGAGCCGAAGGTATCATCCCAGCCCCCGAGTCGTGCCATGCTATCGCAGCCGCTATACGTGAGGCCGAGCGATGCAAGCGCGAGGGTAGGCAGGAGGTTATCCTCTTCAACCTCTCGGGGCATGGCCTCATAGACATGTCTGCCTATGACCGCTACTGGGCTGGAGACCTGCAAAATTACAGCGTCAGCGACCAGGAGATAGCCCGCAACCTCGAGGCTATTCAATCCCTACAATAGCCCTCTCCATCGAGCGGAGGTTAGATCCAAACAGAGCTAGTACCCCGAGCCACCATGATATACCTAGGATATACTGATGGCTCGGGGTGTTAGTTTACTCGCTGTTTTCTCAGTTATTTAGTTTGTATCTAGTAGATTATTATCTTTGTCTCTCGTAAACGGAAGCATATTACAGATTATTATTTAACAAACAATGATGGAGAAGCCTTACGTGCTTGGTGTAGATATAGGTGGCACCAACACCGTCTTCGGTATCGTGGACGCCCGTGGTAACGTAGTTGTCAATGCCTCTATTAAGACAGGCACGCACAACGATATAGAGTATTATCTCAACGACCTTACCGTGGGGATGAATATGCTGATCGAGCAAGTAGGCGGTAAGGACAAGATACGTGGTATCGGCGTAGGAGCCCCCAACGGCAACTACTTCACGGGCACGATAGACTTCGCTCCTAACCTCCCCTGGAAGGGTCGCATCCCCCTGGCAGAGATGATCCGCGAGCGTATGGGTATCCCTGTAGCTCTGACCAACGACGCCAACGCTGCTGCCATCGGTGAGATGGCCTATGGTGCTGCTCGTGGGATGAAGGACTTCATCGTCATCACCCTCGGCACAGGCGTAGGTAGCGGTATCGTTGTGGGCGGACAGCTCGTCTATGGGCACGATGGCTTCGCAGGCGAACTAGGGCATATGATCGTACGTCGCAATGGGCGTATGTGTGGTTGCGGTCGCCAGGGTTGTCTCGAGACCTATACCTCGGCCACAGGTGTGGCACGCACGGCTCGCGAGTATCTGAGCATCCGCTCTGACGAGAGCCTACTGCGCAATATCGATACAGAGACCATCACCAGCAAGGATGTCTACGATGCTGCCATGCAGGGCGATAGACTGGCGCTGGAGATATTCGAGTCTACGGGCGCTATCCTCGGGGAGTCGTTTGCCGACTTCGTTACCTTCTCTAGCCCCGAGGCCAT
>JBGYQR010000029.1:0-11823 GCA_041839075.1 Porphyromonas sp. | reverse complement strand
GAGGCCGCTAGCGTCCTCGACTTCCCCGAGATAGCCCTGCATGACAACAAGGGACAGATGCAGAGCCTTACGGAGCTGGCCAAGCAGGGGCCTGTCTTGGTTAGCTTCACGGCTTATAGCGCCCAGTGGTCGCCCATGCTCGTGGCTAGCCTCCACAAGCTCAGAGAGACCCGCCCCGAGATCACCATCTACGAGGTGTCTCTCGATGGGGATAGCTACTACTGGCAAAACGCCGCCCGCACCCTCCCCTGGATCAGCGTCAATGACCCCGAGGGACGCTCGGCGATGCTCTACAATGTAGGTAGCCTGCCTTCGTTTTTTCTCATCGACAAGGGCGAGCTCAAGCGCCTAGAGTCTCCCGAGGAGCTAGCTCGAAGCTAGAGACACCCTCCTAGCCCCCTCTCCCAGGGCAAGAAATACCGCGGGGGATACACCACTAGTTGCTCACTATGGTGTATCCCCCGCGGTGCATCATCCCCTAGAGGTGTAGAAAACTACAAAGGCTCATCCCACCAAACGGGGACGAGCCTCTGCATCTCTCAAACTTCAAAAACTCTACTCACGCAGAGTGCATCATACGCTCTTGACTAAGCGTGGATGGCTTCTGTGGGGCAAACTTCTGCGCAAGCGCCACAGTCGATGCACGTATCAGCATCGATGACATAGATGCTACCCTCAGAGATAGCTGATACTGGACATTCGTCAATGCACGTACCGCATGCTACGCAGGTATCCGTAATTACATGTGCCATAATTCTAAACCGTTATTAAGTGATAAATCGAATTTGCTTTACTGCGAGCAAAGGTATATCAATAAATTGGATATACCAACTATTAGGTATATGATTTGTACCTATCCCCCGTATGCCCTACCTAGCTATGGCGATAAGCAAGGTCGCCCATCCGCCCCTAGAGGGCAAGACGAGCGACCTCTTACTTGACTATATCAGAGCGAGTAGCGTAGGCTAGTGATGCCCACCACGGATGCGATCATCAAAGGCCGTTAGGGCTGCCTTAGCCCCCTCGCCCATCGCGATAACGATCTGCTTGTAGGGTACGGTGGTACAGTCTCCAGCTGCGTATATCCCCTCGACGGAGGTGCGACAGCGCTCGTCAATAACGATCTCTCCGATACGATTGCGCTCGACAAGACCATCGAAGACCTGCGTATTGGGCGCCAGGCCAATCTGCACAAAGACACCATCGACAGCCAGGTCAAAAGCCGGGCTACCATCGCGAGGCGCTACCTTGAGGGCAGAGATCTTGGTACCATCACCTACGACCTCCTGGGTGGCAACACTCTTGTGCACTGATACATTGGGGAGGCTCAACAGCTTGTCTTGCAGGACAGTATCAGCCTTGAGCGTATCCATAAACTCGAGTACCGTAACGCTCTTGCATATCCCCGAGAGGTCTATCGCTGCCTCGATACCAGAGTTGCCCCCTCCGACGACAGCAATATCCTTACCCTTGAAGAAGGGGCCATCGCAATGCGGGCAAAAGGCTACTCCGCGCCCAATATGCTCGGCCTCACCCGGTACCCCGAGTCTACGCCAGGCTGCACCTGTGGCTAAGATGACCTGAGGAGCGACAAGCACTTCGCCCAAAGAGGTATAGACCTCCTTTTGTCCCTCTACGATCTCGAGGCGCTCTACCTTGCGCTGCTCCAGAATGTCAATCGCATACTCTGTGGCATGCTTCTTGAGGTCGGCAGCGAGCTGTGTACCAGTCGTATGCGCCACAGAGGGTATATTCTCAATACCCGTAGTCTCATTGACCTGTCCCCCGACACGCTCGGCGACAAGAGCGACCTTGAGCCCCTTACGAGCTGAGTATATAGCAGAGGCTGTACCTGCGGGGCCTGCTCCTACGACCACGAGGTCGTAAGCCTTGCGCACGACCTCACGCTCTCCCTCCTCGAGCCCTACACGCTGCTCGAGTTTGGTCAGTAGCTCACCGAGGTTGCTCTGCCCAATGTGCAGTACCTCATCTCCCATATATACGGTGGGCACAGCCGACACATTGCGCTGCTCTACCTCCTGAGTATAGATAGCTCCATCGACCATCTCATGCTCGACACCCTCGCCCGCAATGAGGGCGATGAGGTTGAGGCTCTGCACCACATCGGGGCAATTGGTACACGTCAGCGAGATATAGCTCGTGAGCTTGATGGGCTTCTTGAGCGACTTGATCTTGGCCACTACGACATCGTCAGGGAAGTTCTTGCCTTTGCCATCGGCATTGTAGACGGCGAGGATCAAGCTGGTAAACTCGTGCCCCGAGGGGATGGCACGAAAGCTAACCCCAGTAGGCTGACCGTCCTTGAGGAGCTCTAGGCGTAGCTCTGTGCCCTCTTGAAAATCGGCTGAAAGCTTAGGGCTCGTAGAGGCAAAGTCCGTAACCATATCACGAAGCCCCGCCCCGTAGTTGTCGGGCGTTAGCGTAGCACGGAGTATATAGCTATGCTCTAGGGCAGAGAATATGCCCGTCAGCTGGTCTATGATGGCTTGCTCGAGTTTCATAACGTAGTATGATTTAGCTGGTTAAAACAACCGAGGGGCCGGGGTGTCTAGTACCCTCAACCCCTCGATCTTGATTATATACTATGCTTGATTGATTGGGCGATACACTAGATCTTACCCACGAGGTCGATGCTTGGCTTGAGGGTCGCGTCACCTTCCTTCCACTTAGCAGGGCATACCTGACCAGGGTTTTCGTAGACGAACTTAGCGGCCTTCACCTTGCGCAGGAGCTCCTGAGCATCACGCCCGATACCATTGTCGTGGATCTCAGCGATCTTGACCTGTCCCTCAGGGTTGATGAGGAAGGTACCACGATAGGCTTGACCAGCCTCCTCGATCATCACACCGAAGGCGCGAGATAGCTCGAAGCGCATATCAGCGAGCATGGGGTAGTTTACCTTCTTGATGGCTTCGCTAGCGTCCTGCCAAGCCTTGTGTACGAAGTGAGAGTCGGTGCTCACAGAGTAGATCTCTACACCGAGCTTCTGAAACTCTACATAGTTGTCGGCCAGGTCAGCAAGCTCCGTAGGACACACGAAGGTGAAGTCACCTGGGTAGAAGAAGAGGATGCTCCACTTGCCCTTGAGGTCTTGGCTAGACACTTCATAGAAGCCCTTTGCGGTCTGGTAGGCAGGTACATTAAACTCGGGGAGCTGACTGTTGATAATCGTTGCCATAGGATTGAGTTGTTATAGTCGTTAATAGTTTGTTTGCTTTGTTGATGCAAAGATAGAGCATCTCCCCCGTCCCATCAATTGATAGGGCTAATCCTATCATCAGCATTATCTATCCTAGGCCTCTCTAGGCTCTCCCCTCCCCCTACAAGACCGCGAGGCTAGACCGCCCAAATGGGGTCTAGCCTCGTGGCTGGGAAGTTTATGAGAAGAGGATTGTCTACCGCTCGTCCTAGCGCTCAGAAGCGAAGGCGTCAAGCCAAGTCTGAATGCGGCTATCGGTAAGGTCTGATTGATTGACCTCGTCGATGCAAAGCCCGATGAGCTTGCCATCCTCCTCAGAGCGCGTAGCGTCGTACGAATAGCCCTCGGGAGTGTACGCTCCCACGAAGCGACAGCCCGTACCAGCGAGCCCCTCCTTGATAAGAGCTAGCGCCTCACAAAACGAGTCGGGATAGCTGTCAGCATCACCACAGCCAAAGAGCGCCACAGCCTTACCAGAGAGGTCTTGCCCAGCGAGGTCGGGCAGGAAGCCCTCCCAGTCGTCCTGGAGATCACCGATCCCCCAGGTGCTAGAGCCTAGGAGCAGTACGTCGTAAGAGGCGGCATCGGCAGCACTGGCGCTGGCCACATCAAAACAATGAGCTTCTGCACCCACAGCCTTGGCGATGCGCTGTGCGATTTCAGAAGTAGAGCCGGTTGAAGAACCGTAGAATACACCTATTTTTTTCATTTGAGAAGTTGTTTGGTTTGATTGTTACTGAACCAATACAAAGGTAGAGGAGATTGCCCCCACCGAGGATACCCAGATTTAGGTATTTCCCCCGGAGGATGGCTTTAGCCTACTCCTTAATAGTAGTGATGCGCCCTCCCCCAAGTGCTTATACCTCTCTGCGCAGGCGGGCAACAGGTATCTGGAGCTGCTCGCGGTACTTGGCAATCGTACGGCGTGCCAGCTTGTAGCCTGCCTCCGAGAGCAGGTGGGTCAATTCGTCGTCGGTATAGGGCTTGCGCTTGTCTTCCCCCTCGATGAGGGCAGAGAGACGCTCCTTGATGGCACGCACAGAGACCTCTTCGCCCTCGGTGGTGGTGAGCCCTTCGCCGAAGAAGAACTTTAGGGGGTAGATGCCATAGTCCGTCTGTACGCTCTTGCTGTTGCTCACACGGCTGATGGTGCTGATATCTAGATGGGTGGCCTCTGCTATATCCTTGAGGATCATCGGACGCAGGGCGGACAGCTCGCCCGAGAGGAAGAATGCCCGCTGGTAATCGACAATAGCCTGCATCGTGCGACGCAGAGTGTCTTGCCTCTGAGAGATCGCATCTATAAACCACCGCGCTTGATCTAGCTTGTGCCTTACAAACTCCCTGGCCTCTCTAGCCCCACGGCTATCCCCCTTGAGGTCTGCCGTCTCTAACATCTCCGTATAAACGGGGCTTACATACAAGGGGCGTATATCTCGCTCACCAACAAGGCTGACGACAAGCTCCTCGCCCACGACCGAGACGACGAAGTCGGGATTGTAGTGCATCATACGATCCTCCTCGATCGTCGAGTTGTAGCCCGAGGCAGGCTTGGGGTTGAGGCGGGCAATCAAGGCGTATAGATCGGCTAGCTCTGATCGGCTAAGCCCCATACGCTCGACAAGGCGATCGAAGCGCTTGTTGGCAAAGTCGTCGTAGTGATGCCGTAGTAGCTGCATGGCCAGCATCCTCTGCTCTCCGAGATCACTCCTGCGCTCAAGCTGGAGGAGCAGACAATCCTGGAGGTCTCTAGCTCCCACTCCTGGAGGATCAAGCTGGCGCACCCTGGCAATAAGGCGAGAGATCATCTCGAGGCTGGCATCTATCCCAGCCTTAAAGAGTAGGTCGTCTTGTATCTCCTCGGCCGTACGAGGTAGGTAGCCATCAGCCGTTATGCTACCGACGACATAGCGCGCCACCTCCTCTTCGTCCTCCTGCAGTCCCTCTAGGCGCAGTTGCTCCAGGAGCATATCATCCAGCGATGGCGCCCCACTAGCAAAGGGTATCTCCTCCCTGCGGGCATTCCGATCTTGTAGCTCACGGAGCTTGTAGGCTGGTATATCATCGTCTGAGGCATACTCCCCCAGCTCCCAGTCTTGCTCGCTGGGACTATCGGGGTCATGGTCTAGATCATCGGAGCCACCCTCTTGAGCATCCTCTCTCCCCTCCTCTAGGGCGGGGTTCTCCTCCAGCTCACGTTCGATACGGCTCTCTAGCTCTAGCCCCGTCAGCTCCAGCAGGCGAATAGCCTGTATCTGCGCTGGGCTGAGGCTGAGGCCTTGCTCGAACCGTTGTTCCTGTACCTGCTTGGCCATAGTCGGGACTTGTCGAAGGCGTCAGCTACAAGAGAGGGAGTATCTGCCCAAGGCCTACGCCATTGGAGCCCTTGACTAGCACGCTCCTACCCGTAGCGGGGTGAGCCGTCAGATAGTCCCTGAGTACCTCGACATCTGCAAAGGCCTGTACCTGAGAGGCGGGTAGCGACAGCTCCCCTCGCAAACGAAGGAAATTGGCTCCACATAGCCACGCCTCTTCTCCCTCCTTGAGGTGAGACGCCAGCCACTGCAAGACCTCCCGGTGGGCATAGTCGCTAGCTGACCCCAGCTCATTCATATCCCCCAGGATATAAAGCCTTGGATGCTCGGCATCACTCCCAGCAAAGGGCTCGAGAGCCATGTGCATACTCGACGGGTTGGCATTATAGGCATCGGCCACCACGACATTGTGCGGTGTCTGTATCAGTTGCGAACGGCTATTGCTCGGACGATAGCTCGCTATCGCTGCGTCGATGTCCTCAGCTTTTATATCGAGGAATAAGCCCAAGGCTATGGCCGCGAGTACATTACTGAGGTTGTAGTCGCCGACGAGATGTGTATCGAGCCTACGGGCAGACATCCCTAGAGCTGGGACGCTCCACTCGAGAGAGAGGTAGCGACTAGAGGGGTGTGGGACAATACGCCCCTGCACCGTCGCCTCTGACGAGGAGCCATAGGATACCGTCGGTAGTCCCTCTCCCAGCGCCGTCAGCCACTCATCTTCCTCTCGTCTAATGACCTTCCCCTCGTGCTCTCTGAGCCAGTCGTACAGCTCTCCCTTGGTGCTAGCCACCCCCTCAATAGAGCCGAAGCCCTCCAGGTGAGCCTTGCCTATATTGGTGATGATACCATAGTTGGGCTGAGCGATCTGGCAAAGCTCCTCTATGTCTCCGGGTTTGCTTGCCCCCATCTCCACCAGGACGAGCTGATGCTCTTTGGTCATACGTAGGAGCGTCAGAGGAAGGCCAATATGGTTGTTGAGGTTCCCCTCGGTATATAGCAGGTTATAGCCTCGTGAGAGAACGGCGGCGGCGAGCTCCTTGGTCGTCGTCTTACCATTCGTCCCCGTGATGGCTATCACAGGCAGGCTAAGCGTGGCACGATGCAGGGCGGCCAGCTCCTGAAGGGCAAGCAGGCTATCCTCTACCCTGAGTAGCTGGGGGTGCTCTGGGAGCGAATCGTCATCGACGACAGCATAGGCAGCCCCCGCTTCTAGAGCCGAAAGCGCATAGGCATTGCCATCAAACCGATCTCCCCTTAGGGCAAAAAAGATGCACCCCGGCTCTATCCGACGGCTATCGGTAGAGGCCACAGGATGCGCAAGGTATATTGGATATAGCTCTTGAGTTGTCATTGGCATATATACGATGGATCTATATGGGGGCACGACTCTAGACTAAGAGAACGTACGAGCCATGCAGGCCTGCACCCGCTGGTGAGCCTCACCCAGAGCCTTATAGACCTCGGGACTAACAGGGACTAGGGGCAGGCGAAGTTGCTGGTGGTCGATGATACCCATCTGATACAGCAGAGCCTTGATACCACTCGGGTTGCCGTTGGCAAAGAGTTGCGAATGGGTATCGCGCAGGTCTATTTGTAGCATGTCGGCCTCGTTGTATTTGCCCTCCATACTCAGATGGATGATGCGTCCAAAAAGGCGAGGATAGGCATTGCCGACAACCGAGATCACCCCACACGCCCCATTGCGTATGAAGTCTACCGATATGTTGTCATCGCCCGAGAGCACACAAAAGTCTTCGCGCCCAACGAGGCGTACCACCTGCTCAGCCTGGGCGACATAGCCCGAGGCTTCCTTGAGCCCCATGATGACGCTTGGATGTCTGTGCGCAAGGCGTGCCACCGTCTCCGGCATCATATTGACGCTCACACGGCCAGGGACATTATAGAGGATGATGGGGAGCGGAGAGCGCTCGGCCAGGTGAGAGAAGTGCTGATATAGCCCCTCTTGGCTAGGCTTGTTGTAGTAGGGCACCACAGAGAGGATGCCCGAGAGCCCCCGCGTATCAAGGCTAGAGATCCGGTGCCCCAGCTCCAGCGTGTCGTTGCCCCCAAGGCCTACGACGATCGGACAGCGACCTGCTACATAGTCTACGACAAAGGCGGTTACCTCATTGCGTTCCTCTCGGGTCAGACAGGGCGATTCGCCCGTGGTGCCGTGCACGACGAGGAAGTCGGCTCCCCCATCAATCTGATGCTTGAGTAGGCGCTCGAGACTGGTATAATCGACCCGAGCAGCGTTGTCAAAGGGCGTTACCAGTGCTACGCCCATTCCCTCAAATAATCTCTTTGGTGCCATTGCCTTCTGCTTGCTTAGCTTATGTTTATGTATCTCCGATCTCCCAAGCCATAAGCCCAAGAGCTATATCAAGACAAATATACATATATCCGCAATGTTTCAAACTTGCGCATGCCTCGAGAGAGCTACGAGAGAGCTACAAGACGACTGCGCTAGATCTCTGACGAGCGTAGCCAGCGAACGTTCTTGTTCGCTGGCTACACCTTTTGCTAGGCCCTCAAGAACCCTCGGCTACCAAGCCCCCTATCTCGGCGTGTCGGAGAGACGAGCCTGCACGTCCCTCAGCACAGAGAGGATGCGCTCGAGGCGAGCAATCGTATTCTCCCGTAGCTCGAGGGCGGGCTGGCGTGCCTTGAGCTCCGCACGGGCTCCCTCGGTCTTGATCTTGCGCTCTCGGATGAGATGATACACCGCCCTAAGGGCGTCAATATCTTTCTGCTCGTACTGGCGCGTTCCACCCGAGGTCGTCTTAGGACGCAGGTGAGGAAACTCGTGCTCCCAGTGCTTGATGGTGCTCACATTGACCCCCAGCATGGCCGCAACCTCTCCGATACGGAAGTATAGTTTGCGCTTGCCTAACTGCTTCATCTCTAGTCTCTCTTAGGTCTCTACGAGGGGTACCAGGGAGCTCTGCCACTAGAGGGCTAGTGGGTCTCCGCCTTGGGCTCGGGGATGTAGGTTTCCATCAGCTTACAGCTCGGCGTGGGCTCTAGGCGTACACTACTTGCCTCTGCGGGCAGTAGCACGCTCTGCCCCTGGGTTAGCTCGAGCCTATAACCCATATCGTCCACCAGCGACAAGCTCCCCTGCATCACGATATATATCACGAAGCTATCTCGGCTCGCATGGTCCCGTACCAGGGGCTTGTCGAGCTCTAGCAGGTTGGTCTCGAAGTAACGGCACTCGACTAGAGGCGTGGGAGCATTGAGCTCTGGGGTATAATGCGTCCGGTAGTCCTCGTGCAGGGTATAGTCGATGGCCTCTTGAGCCAAAGAGGTATGCAACTCACGTCGCTGACCCGAGGCATCCGTACGATCGTAGTCGTATATCCGATAGGTGATATTGCTCGTCTGCTGTATCTCGGCCACAAAGCAACCCGCCCCGATGGCATGTACACGCCCTGCTGGGAGGAAGAAGACATCACCGGCCTCCACCCGATACTCCTGCATAATGTCCATGATGGTCCCATCGGCAACACGTTGCACATAGTCCTCGGGGCTCGACTGCTGAGCAAAGCCACTGTACAGCACAGCCTCGGGCGATGCCTTGACCACGTACCACATCTCTGTCTTGCCGAAGCTATTGTGGCGCTCCATCGCCAGTGCGTCGTCGGGGTGTACCTGCACAGAGAGGTGTTGCTGAGCATCGATAAACTTGATGAGCAAGGGGAAGCGCTCGCCAAAGCGTGCTCTGACACTACGCCCCACCAGCCTATCGCCATAGGTGCGTACGAGCTGATCGAGGTCTTGCCCCTTGAGGGCTCCACTATCCACCACCGAGTAGTGGCCATCGACATGAGAGATCTCCCAGCTCTCGCCAATGGCCTCAGAGCGTGGGGCAAGCCCCTTGAATGGGCAAATATCCTGCCCTCCCCAGATGACCTCCTTGAGGTAGGGGGAGAAGGTAAGGGGATATAATCGTTGTATCGTCATCGTTATTGTCAGTAATAAATAGGGTATGCTATGACTATTTGACTTCCTCGAAGTCTACGTACTCATCGCTCGATGGGCGCTCGAAGCGTTTGGCCTCGATCTCGTTCATATCGAGCTTGCCCTCGCGGTGTGGCGTTGTCTGCTCGCCAGCTCTAGCTCCTCGATCAGAGGACTGCCCTGTCTGCTGAGCCCGAGCCTGCTCGGCGGCACGTCTCATCTGCTCGGCCATACGCCTCTGCAACTGCCCTACGGCTAGGGTAAGTAGCCACCTACGCAAGCTCGACGAAAAGAGCAGGAGCAATAGGGCTACGAATATGATCGTCAGTATCACGTCTGTAAATCTATCGTTGTCTTAGTATCTCATCTATCACTAGAGACCTCTCTACGACTAGCGAGGAGAGTAGGCTCTTAGGGTAGAGAGCAAAATGTATGCCAAGATCGTAATGGCACATCCTGGCAGACCCAACAGACCCACAGAGGTGAGGGCAATCAGCACAAGCGCTATCTGATAGGCCTTACCCTGGTCACCTCCGATTTTGAACGAAAACATGGGCAACTCGCTCATGCCCATATAGCACATCAAGGCCACCAGCACATAGACGCCACCAATGAGCATATTGTCTCCGAGCAAGACGTGCGCCTCGGGAATGAGGCTGTATATCCCCACCCAAAAGAGGGCTCCCGCTGGCACCGGAAGGCCGATGAAGCTCGTCGTCTGACGCGTGTCGTGATTGAAATGCGCTAGCCTCAGAGCGGCAAACGCCACGATCAATAGCACGGGAGCTGCCACCAGCAGCGAGAAGCCCTCCCGCATAAGGGTTGCAAGCATGAGCAGAGCGGGAGCTAGCCCAAAGCTGACCACGTCGGCCAGGCTATCGAGATCCTTACCAATAGGAGAACTTACCCCTAGGGCTCTAGCCACCAGCCCATCAAAAAAGTCAAAGACAGCGGCCAGCACTATTAGCCATACGGCGATGCTCATATCTCCCTCAGGGTAGAGCGTATAGACGACAGCCAAAGACCCCGAGAGTAGGTTGAGGCAGGTGATGGCGTTGGGGATATGCTTGCGAATAGCCATGATGTACGAGCGAAGTAATGTATGAGCGAACGCTTGATATGAGGCTAAGCCTTGGGGGGTAACTCGGCGATGAGGGTAACGTTGCCATCGACCTTTTGCCCCATCTTGACATGTATCTTGCTACCGAGGGGCAGGTATAGGTCTACCCGCGAACCAAACTTGATGAAGCCTAGATTTTGGTTGATCTCACACGACTGCCCTACCTCGGTGTAGGTAACGATACGGCGTGCAACGGCGCCTGCGATCTGACGCACCAGCACCTGGTGCCCCTCTTGAGTACGGATGAGGGTATCGGCACGCTCGTTGTCGGTACTGCTCTTGGGCAGATGAGCCGCCATAAAGCGCCCTGGCGTATGGGAGACATGCTCTATGACACCATTGACTGGTATCCAATTGACGTGCATGTTAAAGACGTTCATGAAGACCGACACCTGCAGACAGCGTCTCCCGCCTAGTATTTGATGCTCTTCGGTCTCTTCTATAACCACGACCTTGCCATCGGCAGGGCACACGACAGCGTTGTTATTGCCCGCCTCGGGATGCTTACGTGGGATATAACGGAAGAAGTTGAGTACCAAGCCATATAGGACAACGGACAAACCCAAAACGACATAAAAGGCAACACCCGTATCAGACAACATGCGCGTACCTAAGCAAATAATAGCCAGCGCAACGGCAATACCAACGAGCAAGCCCGTTCCCTCCTTGTGCAGTGTCATTGATGCAATAATTTTTCTATCTACAATTGTTTTAACTAGGCAAAGTTACAAAAAACTCTCCACCCCGTCGCCCCGCCCCAACCCGCACACCACCCCCTACCGCCCCTGCCTATCCCTAGCCTCTCCCCTATCTTCCCCGAAGCGCCTCAACTTAGAGCCCCGAGACGCTCCAACTTAGAGCCCCAAGGCATTCCAACTTAGAGCCCCAAAGCGATCCAACTTAGAGCCCCAAGGCGATCCAACTTAGAGCCCCAAGACGATCCAACTTAGAGCCCCGAGACGATCCAACTTAGAGCCCTTAGGCGGTCTAACCTAGAGCGCTGGAGGGGTCTAAGGAGCATTAGACACTTCCCTCAGGAAAGCAAACTAATCATATCTATATCAGCAGAGTACAGAGGTTATATTTCCCAAAGAAAACAAATAGGGTCTAGAGGCTGTTATGAGGGTATAGAGATAACAAACAAGCATTAAAGACGACAACCATTATGGCCAAGTACATCATCATCGGAGGCGTAGCAGGTG
>JBGYQR010000028.1:0-11971 GCA_041839075.1 Porphyromonas sp. | reverse complement strand
CTAACCTAGAGCCCTAAGGCGCGTTAACCTAGAGCCCCGAGACGCGCTAACCTAGAGCCCTAAGGCGCGTTAACCTAGAGCCCCGAGACGCGCTAACCTAGAGCCCTAAGGCGCGCTAACCTAGAGCCCCGAGACGCTCTAACCTAAAGCCCCAAGGCCTCTAACCTAAAGCCACGAGACGATAGGCACAGCCCCATAGGAGGGGCACAAGGACAGACGAAAACAATGCTCGCTGTCAATCGGTTGTGTAACAAACCAACAGGCATTCGCATGACACAAGGCAAACTACTCGGATTACTACTACTCGTCCTAAGCTCGGCGAGCTTAGGCTTCGGACAGACAGACGCATCTCGCCAGGCTTGGATAGAGCAACGAGACACCAGCAAGACCAAGCCACTCGAGGCAGAGTTTCTCACCATAGAGCCAGACGAACTGCTCAGGCAGTTTCAAAGGGAGCCCAACTTTGGGATGTACCACGACACCTACATCATCACAGGAGCCGCTACCAACAAGCCGATTAGCAGAGAGACGGCTGATGCAAAGTTTCAGATTAGCTTTCGTCACCGCCTATTCAAGGGGATCATGCCCTTCAATTCGTTTTTGATGCTGACCTACACCCAAAAGTCGTTTTGGGACATCTACCGCGAGTCCTCCCCCTTTGGCGACAACAACTACAACCCTGGGATACTACTAGGGGCGCCCGTTATCAAGCACAATCAACTTCGTGGGATCATCTCCCTCTCCCTAGAGCACGAGTCCAATGGCCGTGACCAAGAGGCCTCTCGTAGCTGGAACTTCGTCAGCCTATCGGGCGTGTACTTCCACAACAGCGCCCTATCCCTACAAGCTAAGCTCTGGTGGGGCATACCTGGCAAGCGGGACAACCCCGACCTACTCCGCTACAAGGGCTATGGGCTCCTGGCACTCAACTATCGGAGCTTCAATGAGACCTTCGGGGGCTCGCTCATCATCAACCCCTCTGCAGCGGGCATCAACAGTCAGCTCGAGCTATCCCTCAAGCTCAAGCAGAGAGACAACTATTACCTTTTCTTGCAATGGTGTCAGGGCTATGCTGAGGGGCTACTACACTACGACCGCTACGCGTCTATGCTACGTATAGGTATCGCCCTCAAGCCTCCTATGCGCAGTATATTCTAACCCTGAGGGGTCTCTCCCTAGGGTACACCACAGAGCTATCAATAGACACAAGCGGTCGGTCATTCGCCCAAGCCTAGAGCTTGAGCCGAATGACCGACCGCTTGATAAGGGATCTAGTTCGCCAAAGGGCGAGAGCTAGAGCTGACTTAGGAACTCGTCAAAGAGGAACAGGGTATCCGTAGGTCCGCTACAAGCCTCGGGGTGAAACTGCGCCGAGAAATAGGGTAGCGTAGCATGGCGAATGCCCTCGTTGCTACCATCGTTGAGATTAACATACTTCTCCAGCCAGCCCTCACCAAGGGTCGAGGCATCCACGGCATAGCCATGGTTTTGGCTCGTTACGAAGCAACGAGAGGTGCCGACCTCCTGCACAGGCTGGTTGTGGGAGCGGTGCCCATACTTCATCTTGCTCACCGTAGCTCCAGAGGCAGCGGCCAGTAGCTGGTTGCCCATGCAGATACCACAAATAGGCTTACCCTTGTCCAGAGCTTTGCGGATGTGCTCGACCGTCTTGCCACACATATTGGGGTCGCCAGGCCCATTGCTCAAGAAGAGGCCATCGAAGTCGATTTGGTTAAAGTCGTAGTCCCAGGGCACGCGGTAGAGCGTGATCTCGGGGCGGATGAGCTGACGTATGATATTGTTCTTAGCGCCACAATCCACGAGCACGACCTTCTTGGGGCCATCGCCATAGACCTGCACCTTGGTAGGCGACACCTCAGCCACAAGATTGCGCTCGTTGTGGTCCACAAAGTCGATGTCTTCCCCTCCCTCTACAACGATCTTGCCCTTCATAGCTCCTCGCTCACGGAGGTGTTTGGCAAGCTCTCGGGTGTCTACCCCCGTAATACCCACAACGCCCTCACGCTCGAGCCAGCTCTCAAGGCTCTCGACAGCATTCCAATGGCTATACGTCTCGGAGTACTGGCTCACCACTAAGCCCAGGGGGTGTATACGACTACTCTCCCAGTAGCGCTCGATACCGTGCTCATCACGCTCTCCGCTAGGAGCACCATAGTTGCCCACCAGGGGAAAGGTCATGACCATAATCTGCCCTCGATAACTGGGGTCGGTAAGGCTCTCGGTATAGCCCGTCATGGCCGTATTGAAGACAACCTCACCAGAGGTGGCCTGTTGGCTACCGAAGTTGTAGCCCTCGAAACGTGAGCCATCATCGAGGATGAGCGTTGCTCTCTTTCGCTGTTGCATAAGATTAGAGTCTTGAGATGTATGTGATTGCTATCTGTTGTGCTTGAGGTAATCCTGCTCCATGTAGTTGATGAAAGCCCGATTGACCAAATGGCTACCGCCACTCGTGGGATAGTCGCCTGAGAAATACCAGTCTCCCGTATGGTTGGGGATAGCCTTGTGCATCGTGTCTAGATCGAGGAAGAGTATCTCGACCTCGGCCTGGAGGTGCTCGGGGCGCAGGAGCTCAACCATCTTGGCGGAGATCTCCTCGGCGGAGAATGGTTTGTATATCGCCTTGACCACGTTGGGGACGTACTCGGTCCAGGGACGGCTACATAACTCCTGGGCTAGGGCGTATTGCTCGTGCAGGATAGAGGTCATCCCCCGCTCCTCGAGGAGGGCTACGGCTGCACGGAAGGCGATGAACTCCTTCATCCTGCTCATATCAATACCATAGTAGTCTGGATAGCGTACTTGCGGACTGCTCGAGACGACTACGATCTTGCGTGGATGCAACCTATCCAGGATGCTGAGGATGCTCTGCCGAAGCGTCGTACCACGCACGATACTATCGTCGATGACCACGAGATTGTCTATACCAGGGCGCACCGTACCATAAGTAATATCGTAGACGTGGGAGGCGAGGTCGTCGCGACTCTTGCTCTCGGAGATGAAGGTGCGGAGCTTGATGTCCTTGATGGCTACCTTCTCCGTACGCACCTTGCGCGAGAGCAGAGCCTGGAGCTCCTCGTCACTCATCGTGGGGTTGTTGCGGATGGCGGCAAACTTCTCTTGATCCAGGTAGGCATTGAGCCCCTCGACCATACCATAGTAGGCGACCTCGGCTGTATTGGGGATGAAAGACACCACCGTATCATCGAGGTTGTAGCCTACCGAGCGGAGGATCTGATCGGCGAGGTTGGCTCCAAGCGCCTTGCGCTCCTTGTAGATATCCTGGTCGCTACCGCGAGAGAAGTATATACGCTCAAAGGAGCAGGGGCGTAGCTCCCTAGGAGGGAGGATCTGCTCTAGGCGAGGCTCACCAGCCCGATTGACAAGCAGTGCCTGCCCTGGTAGGAGCTCTTGTATCTGCTCGGCAGGTACGTTCATCACCGTTTGGATGACGGGGCGCTCGCTTGCCACGACGACGATCTCCTCGTCGATGTAATAAAACGCAGGACGTATCCCCCAGGGGTCGCGCATCGTATAGCTCTCACCGCTTCCCGAGAGGCCACACATAGCATAGCCTCCGTCCCATAGTGGCGAGCAGTCCTTCAGAGTATTGGAGAGGTCGATACGCTCCTCGATGAAGTGGGTGATGTCCATCCCTCTGAGCTGGTGATCCTTATCTCGGCTGATACGGAAGAGGCGCTCTACCTCTCTGTCGAGGCGATGCCCGAGCTGCTCGAGTAGGATATGCATATCCGAGACATGGCGGGGATGCTGACCGACAGAGGTAATGGCATCGAAGATGCTATCGACATTCGTCAAGTTGAAGTTGCCACATATAGCCAGGCTCTTGGCGCGCCAGTTGCTACGGCGTATCATGGGGTGAACGAACGTCAGCCCCTTCTTCCCCGTCGTACCATAGCGCAAGTGCCCCATATAACACTCCCCAGCAAAGGGGAGCTCGGCTTCGGCGTAGGCGACATCCTCCATCTGCTCACGTGAGAGCCCTCGGTAGTTGCCATACACATTGTCGAAGATGGTCTTGATGGCGCTAGAGCCCTCGGCGCGCTCGCGAAAGAGGTATTCGCTACCAAACTTGCTATTGAGCTTGACGACGGCGAGGCCTGCTCCCTCCTGCCCGCGGTTGTGCTGCTTCTCCATCAGGAGGTAGAGCTTGTTGAGGCCATACTGCCATGAGCCATACTTCTCGTGGTAGTAGGACAGGGGCTTACGCAGGCGTATGATGGCTATACCGCATTCGTGCTTGAGTGGTTCCATTGCTATATCGCTCTATTTACTGCGTCTTCCCTCTAGCGCTTGGCTTTGTCGCGCTGGCGTTGCATCTCGCGTTGCTGACGCTGAGCCTCCTCTAGGCGCTCCATCCATTTGCTCTTCTTGCGAGGCTTCTTCTTGTTTTCCTCTAGTTGCAAGAGGAGCTTCTCCTCGTTGAGCGTGAAGCGGAAGGCCAGATACTGGATGATGGTAATCAGCGTCGAGACGAAATAGTAGTAGCTGAGCCCCGAGGCGTTTTGGTTGAAGAAGAAGAAGAACATCACCGACATCATGTAGGGCATGTACTTCATCCCTGGCATCGCATCGCTCGAGCCTGCGCTTTGGTTCATCATATACTTGTTGTAGATGATATTGACGATCGTCATAAGCAGGCAGAAGAGGCTAATGTGATTGCCCAGGAAGCTACTGATCAGAGGGATATGGAAGTCCCAGCTGATGATGGGGTCGTAGGACGAGAGGTCTTGCGCCCATAGGAAGCTCTCCCCACGTAGGTATATCGAGGTGGGGAAGTACATATACAAGGCGATGAGGAATGGCATCTGCAACAGCATAGGCAAGCAACCGCTCAGGGGGCTGGCTCCGGCAGAGCTGTACAGCGCCATGATCTCCTGCTGCTTTTTCATCATGCTCTCCTGGTCGGTCTTGTCCTTGTACTTGGCTGTGATCTCATCGACCTGTGGCTTGAGCACGCGCATTTTGGCCTGCGACATATAGCTCTTGAAGGTAAAGGGCGAGAGCACTAGCTTGATGATGATGGTCAGAAGCAGGATGATAATACCCCAGTTGGTCAGGTGATCCTTGAGAAACGACACGACGGGGATGATCATATACAGGTTGATCCAGCGGAAGACGTTCACCCCGAGGTACACCAGGTGGTCGAGCTCGAGGCGGTTGCCCTCCTCTACGCCCTCGTCATACGAGGTGAGGAGCTCGTAGTCGTTGGGGCCGAAGAAGAACGTGAAGTCCATCTTCTCTCCCTCCCGTGGCGCGAAAGCTACCGTAGACTGCATCGAGCAGGCGTGGATATAGCCACTATGCTCGTCCTCTGCCTTGATCGAGAGGCGGTTGTCCTCAAAGGCGCTACTTTGGTTGATGAGCGCTGAGCTAAAGTATTTGTCCTTGAAGGCAATCCAGCGGAGCGACTCGTTGATACGCTCCTCGCTATGGCTTGTCGTCGAGAGGTCGTCTGAGGCTCCCCCTCTGCTGTAATAGTAGATACCACTATACTGCGCCTCGAAGCGGTGGCTCTGCTCTTGCTGGGGGATACGCACCGCCCACTCGACATCCTGCAGAGACATATTGCTTGGCAAAAGCTTGTGGTAGCCTACCCCGCTAAACGTAAAGCCCAGGCGATAGTCCTCTTCGCCCAGGGTATAGGTAAAGTCCAGGTAGCTCCCCTCCTGGATAGGCAGGCGCATCACCACAGAGCTAGCCGTCTGGCTGATGACCTCAAACTGTAGATCTGCCGTATTGAGCAGCTCGTTTTGGTTGGTGCGCAGGGGGAAGTTGAGGCGCGTGTCGGCTCTCGAGAAGAGGCGTACGGGTTGCTTCTCTTGGTTGAGGTAACCCGAGAGCTCGGCCTCTATGGGCATAGCTCCATGGGACGATATGTCTACGCGTATCTTGGAGTTTTGTAGCCTTACGACCTGCTCGGGGCGAGGCAGGCGGTAGAGTGGCGTCTGTGCCAGCGTGGCCGAGTCGAGCTCTGTGGGGGCTAGTACGGGTGCCTCGGCCATGGCCGTGGCGGACGCTACTTGCTCGGTGGGTTGTGCTTGGCTGGCCTGCTCGGGTGTGGGCTGATTGAGCCACGAGAAGCCTACGAGCAAGAGGCCGATGAGGAGTAAACCTGTTAGTGTATTCTTATCCATATATGTTGTATTGTCCGTATCGCTAGGAGATCATTATCCTTGGGCAGCGATAGCAGCCTTGACAAAGCTCACGAAAAGGGGGTTGGGGCGAAGCACCGTACTGCGGTACTCGGGATGAAACTGCACGCCGATATACCAGCGGTGCTCGGGTAGCTCGACCGTCTCCACTAGACCCGTGTCGGGATTTTCGCCCGCGCAGATCATACCGGCACGCTCAAAGGCCTCGCGGTACTGGCTGTTAAACTCGAAGCGGTGGCGGTGGCGCTCACGGACAAACTCCTGCCCATAGGCCTCGGCAATGCGGCTCCCTCTCTTGAGGACGCAGTCGTACCCGCCCAGACGCATAGACCCGCCCAGGTCTGAGATGGTCTTTTGCTCCTCCATCAGGTCCACGACCTTGTGGGGCGAGGTGGGCATGATCTCCGAGGTATGGGCATCCTTGAGCCCCAGCACATTGCGGGCAAACTCGATGACCATGCACTGCATACCCAGACAGATACCCAGCGTGGGGATGTTGTGCTCTCTCGTATAGCGCAGGGCATAAAACTTGCCATCGATACCCCTCGAACCAAAGCCTGGGGCGATCACCACGCCATCCATCCCGCGGAGCACTTCGGCCACGTTGTCTTCGGTGATCTTCTCGCTATGCACCGAGACGAGGTTGAGCTTACGGCCGTTGTAGGTTGCGGCCTGCATCAGCGATTCGTCGATCGACTTGTAGGCATCTTGTAGCTCTACGTACTTACCCACCAGGGCGATATTGACCGTCTCGGTCGCCTCGTCCCTCAGGCGCAAGAAGTGCATCCACTCGCTGAGGTCGGCCTGGCTATCGGTAGGCATACCGAGCTTGCGCAGTACGGCCTCGTCGAGGTGCTGAGCCTGCAGAGCCAGGGGCACCTTGTATATGGTAGGAACATCGACGCACTGCACGACAGACTCGGGCGTAACGTTGCAAAACAGCGCCACCTTGCGCAGGATGTCGGCGTGTAGCTCGTGCTCGGTACGTAGCACCAGTATATCGGGCTGGATGCCGACCTCTTGCAACTGCTTGACCGAGTGCTGGGTGGGCTTGGTCTTGACTTCGCCTGCGGCAGCGATATAGGGGACGTAGGTCAGGTGGACGCACAGGCAACTATTGCCTAGCTCCCACTTGAGCTGACGGACGCTCTCGAGGAAGGGTAGGCTCTCTATATCCCCTACCGTACCGCCGATCTCGGTGATGACGAAGTCGAATTGCTTCTTCTGCCCCAGGAGCTTGACGTTGCGCTTGATCTCGTCCGTGATATGGGGCACGACCTGTACGGTCTTGCCGAGGTAGTCGCCTCGGCGCTCCTTCTTGATAACGTTTTGGTAGATGCGCCCCGTGGTGATATTGTTGGAGCGGCTCGTGGCGATATTAAGGAAGCGCTCGTAGTGCCCCAGGTCAAGGTCGGCCTCATGGCCATCGTCCGTAACGTAGCACTCGCCGTGCTCGTAGGGGTTGAGGGTGCCGGGGTCTATGTTGATGTAAGGGTCAAACTTCTGTATCGTTACACTGAAGCCTCGAGCCTGCAGGAGCTTGGCCAGCGAGGCGGCCACGATGCCTTTACCTAGGGACGATACGACGCCTCCCGTTACGAAGATATACTTAGTCTCCACCTTGATTGATTATATGTTAGATCTACGTGATTGCACTACCTTGGCAAGAGGCCTCCTTGCTCTCCCCCACCCCCTCGTTTCTTGCCAGCACAAAGGTACATCATTCTGACCTAATATATCATACCCCCCAGGCTCGAGGCGCGAGCAAGGGGGGTACGAAGGCAAACCGATAGTCGGGGGTTTAAACAATCATTAACCAGCGGTTGCTAGAGGTCGCCGTCGAACTCGAAGTCGTCAACCTCACCTTCGGCCGAGAGAGACACGAGCAGGTCTCGGTGCCAGCTCAGATCCAGTAGATCAAGCTCCTCGACCTCTGGAGGCATATAAGTTTCCCTCTCAAGAGGACGCTCCGATACACATGGGGTATAATGGTTGGTATTCATTGTCTTGACATCTTAATGGGGTGAATGATTGGCCTGGGGAGCACTAGAAGCGCCCACCCGTACTGCCTCCCCCCTCGGGAGGCGTGGGAGAGGTAGCCTCACCGCCCGAGGGAGAGGTAGAGGTCTCCTCGCCCTTAGAGGCTAGGCGTCGCGACGCGGGCTTGGGCTCGACACGCTCGTAGCTCACCTCGCTGGCTGAGAGCTTGAAGTAGGTGGCATTGGGGCGAAGCACTACACGGGGCTCGGTAATATGGACGCTAGGGTTGAACGTCTCCCCGATCGGCACGACCTTGCTCTTAAACGAGGGGCGAAGCGTCCCCAGGCGACCAAAGTCCACAATATCGCCATTGGCCACGAGGTCGCGAGCCGTATCGGCTGCTAGGTTGAGCACCATGGCGACCTCCATATAGTTGAGCGTCGTATCCCTAGCCACCAGCTCGCAAAAGCGCTCGAAGCTCACGCGGTGTCTCCCCGAGGCGGTAGCTTGCTGTACCACCTGGCCTGCGTTTGTGGCGATGCCTCCCAGCTTGCGTTCGGTGAGGCTATAAGTAAGGGGGCTATTCTTCTTGGACATAATCGTAATTTCTTTTTTGTGATGAATGATTGATCAGGATGTGCCCACTGCCTCTCTAGAGGCTGGGCTAATGGGGAGGCTCCCGTAACGCCTGCATTGCGCAACTCCAAGGACTGCATTGCACGCTTCCAACGCCTGCATTGCGCAACTCCAAGGACTGCGTCGCACTCTTCCAACGCTTGCGTTGCGCGCCTCCAAGGCTGACGTCCCTGGGAGCTCCCCCACAACCGACTACCTGGGCAGGGGAGATTTGAGGTAGAGGCGGTAGCTAGTCGCAGTTGTCTCATACTCAGATTGACGAGTAGAGAACGAAGCTGCTCCTACTCTAACCCCAAGGGTATATGAATCACCGAACGATGGATAGCGGGTGTCTAGCGTCGATGTGAGATAGACGCCGAAAACACCTCGCCCAGATAGACGACCTCCACCAGCATTGCCTGTAGCGGGGAAGGTGCGCGAGAGCACCTGGCGGCCAGGAGTGCTCCACCAGCTGGGGTCAGAGATATCCGCCAGGGTCGTCTTGGTGAGCTCATTGCCCAGGTAAACAACATCGATGACGACGCCCGTCTCCAGCGAACTATTATCCATCGTCCAAGAGTTCGCCCCTCCCTTGCGGGTAAAACGGTAGGCGCACTTCATCGCATCGTCGGGGGCAGCAGTATAGTAGCGAGTTATAGAGAGAGGGAGAGTACTCGTCAATGATTGGCAGTCCTCCCTCTTCCCAAAACGTATGGCATAGACCACGGCATCGTTCGCTTCGTTAGTACCCGTGTGAACAATGCCATTGGAGTACTCAGAGTTGTAATGCTCAAGTAGAGTAGTGGCACCTGTCCCTTCTCCTACCTTCATCATATCGCTCGTGTTAGATGCTGTCTCATTTGTCGCTAAAAAAAACCACACCAGTGTATATGCAGAAAACACGCCCCACATATCATCCGCCTCGGGGACGCGATACTTAGTCCCCAGTACACGGGGCACTCCATCCGTATCTACGGCCGTGAGGTCGAGCAGATTGACACCACTGGGGTTGTACGCACCATGCATCGTAGCCGTGATATAATATTTAGTGTAGTAGCCACTTTGGTCATTGCGGTGGGGAATGGGGTTGAGCGCGCCCGTAGGGTCTGAGGGATGCCTATTGCTGAAGCGCAGTTCGCCCTGGGAGCCATCGGGAGCAGGGCTTACATTAGTGACTGGGTAGGTGACACCAGCGCCCCCAGCCAGGTTGTACTCCGCCACATACTGGATGGGGATGACGAGATTGCGGTTGGCGTTGGCGCTTAGGTGGTAGACCTTACCCATCTTGGGGCGACCGCCCGAGGTAGCGCTGGGCACGTAGTCGGTGAAGTAGGTCTTGGTAACGTCCGTGCTCACCAGCGCGGTTGTGAAGCGCATCGTGACGCGCGTCCTAACCTCTGCGGGCTGGGTGGGGGCAGGCATCACCCAGGCGTAGTAGCGCTTGCTGGGCGCAACGCCTGGGCTGAGAGACGGAGGCGTAGAGGCGAAAGTATAGGTCATCGCCCCGCTACACTGGCTAGGCGTCCATACGGGTAGCGTGCTGGCACTCGGCGTATCGTCGAGCTCAAACGAACCCTGGTCGGCAAAGGCATTGCTCGACACCGTGAAGCTCTCCACCACACGAGCACCCGACCCTGCCACAGCATTACCCAGCTGATAGCCGATGAGTGAGCCCAGGGGCTTAAACTTCTTCTTCGGATCCGTATCCGCAGGACGAGCAAGCCCATAGCTATACGAGGCACCCGCCCCGAGGCCTGGCTCCCGGTCTGTCTGTATCTTCACCTCCGTCCACGGAAAGTAATAGGGCACATGGAGCGCGCCTACGGCATCGCCCACCTGCCCGCTGGTCTCGGTCAGCACCTTGATGCCATTGAACTCGACCTGCGTACCATTGAGCTCGCCACCGATCATCGCCGCCATGTACCACAGGCGACCGCCATCGTTGTTGAAGTTGGCCACAGCAAAGCTATTGCCTGCATCACCATGCATCAGACGCAGGGTTTTGCTCTCGTCATAGTAGGTCCACTCGACCGTCTTGATGGCCATCTCGCCCGTAGAACTCTTGAGGATGGTGTGCACGGGTACCTTCTGACCATCGGTAAACTTCGGCCTGGGTATCGTCTGACCCGATACGGTACCGAGCTCGTAGTCGATCGCCTGAGCAGCGCGGGTGCCAGCCTCCTCCTCGAGAGGCATCTCGGCCACGAGCGAGAGCGTGGTCCGCTCTACTGGTCCAGGCGAGGGCTCTTGCCCCTCGTCCTTGGTGCACGAGGCGAGCACCAAGAGGGCGAGCCCCAAGGGGAGCAGGACCTGGGAGATCATGGATTTCGTCATACTTGTTGTCATAATTATAGTTGTCTAGTGAAATAGTGCTCGGGGAGGGGGATAGGGAGGCGGAGCGCAAAAACGGCGTCAGGCCTGGTCAGTCGCACGCGTGCGACTGACCAGGGCTGACGCCTGGACGAGGGGGGTGTTTAGTGATACATTATTATATAGTGCACGGCTTCCAGCCGTGCACTCCCCGCGGGGAGTTTTTTCGGCTAGCCGAGATCAGCACTACTCGTCTCATAACGGGCGCAAAGATACGTTAAATTGTCTCAACATCCTACACCCACCCATGCAATTCTTTGGGGCAATGCCCCACACATCATCATGTAAAGAGCAATTCCCTGTACTTGGGCAGAGGCCACATCTGGTCATCGACGATACGCTCGAGCCTATCTACATGGTAGCGTATCTTGCCCAACCAGGGGAGCACAGCATCGTGGTAGGCATAGGCACGCTCGCGCATATCCTCGATGCGGTTGGCCTGCTTGCGCGCCTCGACCATGGCCTCGACCATCGTGTGCACCTGGCTTAGATGACGGCTCATCTCGGCTATCAAGTGCTTGGGGCCAGCCGAGAGCGCCTCATATTCGTCGGGGGCAAACACCCCCTTGAGCTGAGAGACATTCTCGAGTAGCATAGTCTGATACTTGGTAGCCACGGGCACGATATGGTTGAGGCAGAGGTCGCCGAGCACTCGGCTCTCAATCTGTACCTTCTTCATGAAGATTTCCCACTTGACCTCGTTGCGCGCCTCGAGCTCGGTACGGCTCAGCACACCCATCTCGGCAAAAGCCCGCACACTCTGCTGGCTCGTATAGGCCTCATAGAGCCTGGGCACGTGGGTATCGACG
>JBGYQR010000027.1:0-6850 GCA_041839075.1 Porphyromonas sp. | reverse complement strand
TTAGGCGGTTGCCACTGATATTGACCTTCTTCACGCGCGCCCCAGAGAAAAGCAGGGGCTTATAGGTCATGTTGATGTCTGATAGGTCATTGTCCGAGATATTGATCTCGACAATTTTGGCCGAGGCTGGTTCTGTCTCGCGCACGCCCGCGAGTATCACACTTGAGCCCAGCGCCTTACAGCCAGTGATGGTGATAGCGACATCACCTGACATAGCCTGGTCGTCCCCACGATTGCCCGTGAAGGTTACGGCCCTTAGTAGGGGGCAGTTCTTGAGCGTAAAGTTTTTGGAGTGGTGCATCAGGCGCACATCAACCTGCTGAATGTTGGCGTGTCCATCGAAGGTCACATCCTGGTTGAGCGCCCCAGACTCCGAGCCATGGATCGTCAGTTTCTTGAGCTGCGCAAAAGAGCCGAAGGGGATATTAGCCTTGATACCCGTCTCCCGTAGCGTCAAGTCTTCGATGACATTGGTCGTAGGCCACACAACCTCGGCAAGCGAGCGCTGGGCGTTCGTCCTTTCTGCGCTTCCGAGCAAGAGGACCTTGAGCTTGCTCTGCTTAGAGATATCGAGTTTGGTAAAGCTCGAGCCGTAGTCGCGCAGAGATAGGGTCTCCAGGTTAGTCGCCCCGACCAGGTTAATGGACTCTAGATAGCCCTTGCTCTCCTCTGTGGCAGAGAACCCGAGGGTCTTAAGGCTAGCTGCCACCGAGGTAGCATCCTCGGCGATGGCGATATACTCGATCTGGCCATTGCCGATGATCAGTTTCTCAGGCGATCCTGTGATGGTGATGATCTCCCCCTTGGTCACAGTCAGGGTCTTCGTGGTACCAACGGGTAGAGCCTCATCCTTGATCTTGGCCGAACCAGCATTGAGGCGCACGGCAAGAGTAGTACCATCCTTAATCTTGACCTTGATACCGACCTCCTGAGTATCCCCTCCTCCAGGAGTGGGTGTGGGCGTAGGAGTGGGTGTTGGGGTAGGGGTAGGGGTGGGTGTAGGGGTGGGCGTTGGGGTGGGTTCGCTACCTTTCCCTCCGCAAGCAGAGATAGTCCCTACGATGAGCGCTGCACACATGAGGCGCACGAGGCCAGTGGCAACAGACATAATACGTTCTTTCATTATTTATCTTTATCTAGCTAGATGTTCATACACAAAACAATATGTTCTCACAAACTTTCTCTTAGAGTCTTCCGCCTGCAAAGGTAACAGATTTTCACAACACTACACAACGCTCTAGAGACCCACCCCACCCGTGGGTCGCCCGGCCGAGGCACGAGTGGGTCGCTTGACCGAGGCACGAGTGGGTCGCCCGACCGAGGCACGAGTGGGTCGCTTGACCGAGGCACGAGTGGGTCGCCCGACCGAGGTACGAGTGGGTCGCCCGACCGAGGCACGAGTGGGTCGCCCGACCGAGGCACGAGTGGGTCGCCCGACCGAGGCACGAGTGGGTCGCTTGACCGAGGCACGAGTGGGTCGCCCGACCGAAGCACGAGTGGGTCGTCTGACCGAGGCACGAGGAGGAGGGAAAGGGAGGGGGAGAGGATACTAGAGGGACAAAAAGTAATATGGATAGCCACTCCCACAAAGGGGAGGCTATCCATCTACCAGTGAGTCGCCTGGGGCTCGAACCCAGGACCCCATCCTTAAAAGGGATGTGCTCTGCCAACTGAGCTAGCGACTCTACCTCAAAAGCAACGACGGGAAGCAGCCCGAGGGCTACCAACCTCGTTGCGCCTGCAAAGGTAGGGATATTTATCGATATACAAAAGCCCCGAGGGTAGCCCCACGCTCAAGACGAGCGCTAGGACTACCCTCGGGTGCTTAATCTCTAGCCGTGCGCGCTACATAAGGGCGCCACCAGCCTACGCCTCTTCGTCAAGGAGGATCTCGAGCACCTTAGCGGCCGAGTAAGCCACAGGGGTACCAGGGCCGAAGATAGCGGCTACACCTGCCTGGTAGAGGAACTCATAGTCCTGGGCAGGTATCACACCACCAGCCGTAACGAGGATGTCGGGACGGCCGAGCTTCTTGAGCTCCTCGATCACCTGTGGGATGAGTGTCTTGTGCCCAGCAGCGAGCGAAGATACCCCCATCACATGGACGTCATTCTCCACAGCCTGACGAGCAGACTCGGCTGGCGTCTGGAAGAGAGGACCCATGTCCACGTCGAAGCCACAGTCGGCATAGCCCGTAGCCACTACCTTAGCTCCGCGGTCGTGTCCGTCCTGACCCATCTTGGCGATCATGATACGAGGCTGACGACCTTCCTTATCGGCAAACTTTTTGGCCAATTCCTTGGCACGGGCGAAGTCTTTGTCTTCCCCAGACTCTGATGAATACACGCCTGAAATCGTTCTGATAATAGCCTTATAGCGTCCTACGATCGTCTCGCAGGCATCGGATATCTCTCCCAGCGAAGCACGCAGAGCAGCTGCCTTGACAGCCAGGTCGAGGAGGTTACCCTCGCCGGTCTCTACGCAGCGGGTAATAGCCTTGAGGGCCTCCTGCACCTTAGCCTCATCACGAGCGCCACGCAGGCGAGTGAGGCGGTCGATCTGCTGAAGGCGTACGGCCGTATTGTCGATCTCGAGGATGTCGATGGGGTCCTCCTTCTCGAGGCGGTACTTGTTGATCCCGACGATCACCTGCTGACGAGAGTCGATACGAGCCTGCGTACGTGCGGCGGCCTCTTCGATACGCATCTTGGGTAGACCCGTCTCGATGGCCTTAGCCATACCGCCCATGCTCTCTACCTCTTGGATATGAGCCCAAGCCTTGTGCATCAGTTCGTCCGTGAGCGCCTCTACGTAGTAGGAGCCTGCCCATGGGTCGATCTCCTTACATACCTGGGTCTCCTCCTGGATATAGATCTGCGTGTTACGAGCGATACGAGCAGAGAAGTCGGTAGGCAGAGCGATAGCTTCGTCCAGGGCGTTGGTGTGCAGAGACTGCGTGTGCCCCAGGGCTGCCCCCATAGCCTCGATACAGGTACGACCTACGTTGTTGAAGGGGTCCTGCTCGGTCAGCGACCAACCCGACGTCTGGCTATGCGTACGCAGAGCTAGAGACTTGTCGCTCTGGGGGTTAAACTGCTTAACGATCTTAGCCCACAGACAACGTGCAGCCCTCATCTTGGCGATCTCCATGAAGTGGTTCATCCCGATAGCCCAGAAGAAGGACAGACGAGGAGCAAACTTGTCCACAGGGATACCAGCGGCGATACCAGCCTTGATATACTCGAGACCGTCAGCCAGCGTATAGGCCATCTCGATGTCGGCTGTAGCCCCTGCCTCCTGCATGTGGTAGCCAGAGATAGAGATCGAGTTGAACTTGGGCATATTCTGAGACGTGTACTCAAATATGTCCGCAATGATACGCATCGAAAACTCGGGTGGATAGATATACGTATTGCGCACCATGAACTCCTTGAGGATATCGTTCTGGATCGTACCAGCCATCTCCTCTAGCTGAGCGCCCTGCTCGAGACCAGCGTTGATATAAAACGCCATCACGGGCAGTACGGCTCCGTTCATCGTCATCGAGACGGACATCTTATTGAGGGGGATACCATCGAAGAGCACCTTCATATCCTCCAGCGAGCAGATAGACACCCCGGCCTTACCTACGTCGCCCACTACGCGGTCGTGGTCGGCATCGTAGCCTCGGTGTGTAGCCAGGTCAAAGGCCACAGACAGACCCTTCTGCCCCGAGGCGAGGTTACGACGATAGAAGGCGTTAGACTCCTCTGCCGTTGAGAACCCTGCATACTGGCGGATCGTCCAGGGGCGCATAGCATACATACCGCTATATGGGCCACGGAGAAAGGGGGGCAGACCCGAGGCATAGCCTAGGTGCTCCATACCCTCGAGGTCGGCAGCCGTATAGACAGGCTTGACGAGGATCTGCTCGGGCGTACGCCATAGAGACGTATTGTCTTGGCTCTTGGCCCAGGCCGAGGCATCGCTACGGGCGAAGCCAGCGGACTTTATATCGATGTTTTTATATTGAGGTTTCATCTCTTTACTTCCTGTTTAGTTAATGCCTAGAGCCTTATTGAAGCCACGGAGAGTCTCCAGCACATTGCTCTTGACGTTGATGAAGTGCTCGATGCCTACCGCCTTGAGCTCATCAGCGCAAGCAGGAGCACCAGCCACTACAAACTGCGCACGACCAGCGAGGTACTTGTAAGCCTCGGGGGCAAACTCAGCATACTCGTCGTCGCTAGAGCAGAGCACGATGATGTCGGCAGATTGCTCAAGCGCTGCATCGACACCCTCCTGCACGGTCTTGAAGCCCAGGTTGTCTATCACCTTGTAGCCTGCGCAGGCGAAGAAGTTGGATGAGAACTGAGAGCGAGCCAGGCGCATAGCCAGGTTGCCGATGGTGAGCATGAAGACCTTAACCTCTCGGCCACTACGCTCGGTAGCCAGGCGCAGGTCTTCAAAGTCGCTAGCTCCGCGGGCGAAGTTGAGCACCTCGATCGTAGCCTCTCCGCAGCCACAGCTGTGGGCCTCCTCCTGGGGCAGCGTGATCTTGCTGGCGGCCACCTCGGTGAAGTTGGGGAATTGGTTGGTCCCTAGGAATATCTCCTTGCGCGCTGCTACATCGGCATGGCGCTTGGTGTTGCTGGCATTGACAGCCTTCTGCACAGAGCCAGTCTCTACGGCTACGGCAAAGCCACCCTGCTCATCGACAGAGAGGAAGAGCTTCCAAGCCTGGTCGGCGATGGCATTGGTGAGGTACTCGATATAGTACGAGCCAGCAGCGGGGTCGATGACCTTGTCAAAATGGCTCTCCTCCTTGAGCAGTAGCTGTTGGTTGCGGGCGATACGCTCAGAGAAGTCGTCGCTCTCCTGATAGGTCACATCAAAGGGTAGCACCGTCAGAGAGTCCACTCCTCCGAGAGAGGCGCTCATCGCCTCGGTCTGAGTGCGCAGGAGATTGACGTGGGCGTCGAAGATGGTCTTGTTCCAAGTAGACGTTACGGCCTGCTGGTGGATCTTGGCGGCATCGCCCTTGTACTGGTCGCCGTATGAGCCTACGATCTCAGCCCACAGCCAGCGAGCGGCGCGAAACTTGGCCAGCTCCATAAAGTAGTTGGACCCTACGCCAAAGACAAACTTGATGCGCGAGGTAACCTCCTCGACCTTATAGCCAGCGTCCGTGAGCTTGTCGAGTAGCTCAGCGCCCCAAGAGAGGGCGTAGCCAAGCTCCTGATAGATATAAGCCCCAGCGTTGGCTAGGTTGAGGGCATTGACCGTCAGCACGCGGTACTGAGGCAGAGGACGGATAGCCTCTAGCAGAGCCTTGCAGTTGTCGACCCACTGGGGATTGGAGATACCGCGCACGAGCTGTTTCTTGAAGGGGTCGTAGCCAATAGAGCCCTTGCACTGGCTCACGTCAGCGCCTACCTCCTGGTAGTACTGAGCGAGCACCTCGGCGAGCTTAACGGCCACCGACACACAGCAAGAGAAGTTGAGCTCTACGGCCTCGAGGACGATACCACCGAGGAGCTCACGCAGGCTCTCGATGTTGATCTGCGTCTTCTTGAGCTTGAAGCCCAGCGACGTGATCCCCTTGCCCAGGAGGTCGAGCGCCTTGGCATTAGCTGCCTTGAGGTCTACGACGTTGATGTCTTGACGAATGAGCCACTCGTTGTCCATACGAGTAGAGCGTACATAGGGATACTCGGCAGGGAGCACAGAGGGAGTAGCCAGTCCCTCAATGTCTTCCTTACGATAGAAGGGGTTTACCTCAAACCCCTCATTGGTACGCCATACCAACTTCTTGGCGAAGTCGGCACCTTTCAAATCGGCCGTGATCTTGTCCATCCACTCCTGCGTGGAGATGGGGGCGAACTCAGTCAGAAGCCGTTCCTTTTGGTTTGCCATATTGATATAGTTTAGTGATATACAAATCCAACTTTTATTCCTTAATAGAGGCAAAGGTAATAATTACTATGTAATACTCCGCTCTAGGCGTGATGCGTCCCGCGGGGCAGAGAGACACGTTTTTTTACCCTCTTTAAACAATTGTCTATTCCTATAAGTTATGTATATGATTAAGACGAATAAAGTTATGAAAACAAACAAGTTTTTCGCTCCCCTGCTCACGGGCGCTCTCGCCCTAGGGGGCATCATATTCACGGCCTGCTCAGGACAGAGCTCGGGCTCTGCCGTCGCAACCAGCGACTCTGCCTCGGTGGCGACCATCTCTCAGGAGACGGCTCTAGCGGTAGACAGCACGGCTTCGTATCTGACCTGGAAGGGGTTCAAGCCTGGCGGTGAGCACTTCGGTAAGCTCCCCGTCTCTCACGGACAGGTAGCCACCTCCGCAGGCAAGCTCTATGGAGGCTATGTAGAGATCGCTATGAATGGCATCATCGTCGAGGATATCCAGGGCGAGATGGCGACTACGCTCAAGGCGCACCTGGAGAACGAGGACTTCTTCGAGACGGCTACCTACCCCACCTCACGCTTCGAGCTTACCGACCTTCCCAGCGAGGGCGCAAACATCACCAGCCTCAAGGAGCTCAAGGGTAACCTCACCCTCAAGGATGTGACCAAGAATATCACCATCCCTGTCAAGAGTATTACAGCAGGGAGCGATGGTAGCCTCCGCATTGAGAGCGAAGTCTTCCGCATCAACCGCGCTGACTGGAACGTCAAGTATGGTTCGCGTAGCTTCTTCACGGGTCTAGGCGACAAGTTCATCCACGACGAAATTGAGCTCAGCTTCGTGCTACTAGCCCGATAGCCCCTATCCCTCGACACAACACCAAACGCCCTCTCCCCCTCCCCCGCAACGACAACATTGGCTCTTGTCCTTTCGGGGGAGGGACTACAC